>CAMDJY010000067.1 GCA_945901145.1 Legionella genomosp. 1
CTTAGAAGCACGTCATATTCAATGGATTGGCTACATCCATCATGGCACGGCACGTTTTATATCCAAAGCATCTTCTTTAACCACGTCGATGTTACGCCTTCGTGCGGCTTTAGCCGAGATGTTGAAAACAATGGACAATAATCCACGCATCATCGGACTGATTGAAGCACTCACATTAGGCATTGGACAAGATATCGACGCTGAAACTTGGGACTTATTTAGACGCACTGGCACAACCCATCTTATGGTCATCTCTGGCGCACATATTGGTCTGATAGCAGGGCTTAGTTATGCTTTTTTAAAATGGATCTGGTGTCGGTGTCACTATTTGCCACAACACATGCCCGCACAACGAATTGCGAGCTTAGGGGGAATCATCATGGCTTTTTCATACGCCCTACTCGCGGGGTTCGGAGTTCCAGCACAACGCGCATGCATTGCCTTCTCGCTGCTTTCTATCCGTTATTTTTCAAATTATCGCATCACAATTTGGCAAGCCTGGCTCTATGGTTTATGTTCTGTACTAATATTTGAACCGCATGCCGTGTTACAACCCGGATTTTATTTATCTTTTATTGCCGTGGCCATTTTAATTGGAATGAATCAACGTCTTAATCTACATCCATTTAAAAAAACATTATACCTACAATTGTCTTGCTTACTTGGCCTCATGCCATTGACTTTATTTTGGTTTTCCTATGGATCGTTGAACGGATTTTTTGCAAATTTAATTGCCATCCCCTGGGTAAGTTTTATCATCATCCCGTTAGGGCTCTGTCTCACCCTGCTAGGGACTTGGGTGCCGATGGGACCTATTATTTTTATAGAAAAATATGCCATTCAAGGCTTATTAACTTACCTACACTGGATCGATTCATATTCTAACTTCAATATTATCTATACCATCGATAATTTTCTTGCACTCATGAGCTTAATGCTGGCCATCAGTGTCAGTGTTTTCATCCCAATAAAACGCATCATGCCAATTTTAGTCCTCATCGCAGCCAGCAGTTTATTACCGTCGAGACAAACGCTGCCTGCGGGTGAAGTTGCCATTGATATCCTAGATGTTGGACAAGGATTAGCCATCAGTGTGCGCACGCAGCACCATACCTTGGTTTATGATACTGGTATAAAATTTTATCAAGGCACAGATATGGGCCAAATGGTTTTGATTCCATATTTCCGAGCCCAAAAAATTTCCAAAATTGATAAAGTCGTGATCAGTCACCCAGATTTAGACCATCGTGGTGGTTTAAAATCTTTAGGTGCCGTTTTACCTATTCATGAACTATTAGTTGATGATCCCAAGCAATATCGCTACGCACAAGCCTGTCATGAATATCCAGATTGGACATGGGATGGTATTCAATTTCACTTTTTTGCAATACCGAACACAATCAATCATAAAAATAATCGCTCTTGTGTCTTGCGCATTGCCAATGCAGCTGGAGCAATTTTGCTCACCGGTGATATTGAACGCGCAGCGGAGCAATATCTTGTCTCAACTTATGGCTCAAAACTAACTTCCCAGGTCATGCTGGTACCCCATCATGGGAGTAAAACCTCGTCAACGCCTGAGTTTATTGAGTCCGTGTCACCGCAATATGCCATTGCATCCTATGGATTTGATAATCGCTACCACTTCCCACATGATCAAGCCATGCAAACCTACTCAAGATACCAAATTCCGGTGTTATCGACAGAATCTTGCGGATATATTCAAGTGAAACTACGAAACAGCCAAAAACTTGAGGTCTATTGTTCTAAATACCATAAATAAATAAAAAATGTAGAAGTTTAGAAGACTTAGGATTGCCCAGTTGCTCCACTGGGTGATTCGTTATCTCGCTCATTATATTTGTCCTCCTTGGCAATCCTTTAACCATTGGAAGAATTTTTCTTCATCAATTAAAACTCTACGACCATTGCGCAGAACCACACACCAAATTTTTTTAACCCATTAGAGTCAGCATAAAAAATCCGTTCTCTAATACCCCCCTCAGTAAACAACAGTCGATGGAGAACGTTTTGTATTGCGTTTTGTATTGCGTTTTGTAATGCCTGAAGATAGATAATCACGTTTCTCAGCAATTATTGAAGGCGAAATATCTGCAAGACTGAACGAACCAAGCTCTTCTTTCCACCAGGTGAGATGTAGCAACGTATTTTTGCTATTTTTAGGTTTGGTGGGCAATAAATCATTTCTCTTGATCCTCAGCCAATAAAAGTGTGTCATCGTTTTCTAGTTGTAAATAATTCTCACGAGTAATCACAGCACGACCCAATTCTTTTTCAGTTTCTATGCGCGCATTACCAGCTACATTGCCACCTCGTTGCGCGACTTTCTTATTAGCAAGCATGCCTTCAGGCTGTTCTTTTTTAGAAAGTTCGGTTGTTACCTGCTCTCCAAGCATCGTAAAAATTAACTCCAAGTCTGTCATATGATCGCGTAAATTCACCTTGGATTTTTTAGGCAAATTTTTATGCTGCTTATATTCAGTTGGGGTCATGCCAAAAGTGGCTTTAGAAATTTCAGCAGTTAAAATGGCATAGTCTTTCTGCTTATCGATACCACGTTCTTTCCATTCATCAGTTAAATTTTGGCGAATCGCTATACCACGCAAACGTTTGTCTATCCATTCTTTAGGATAGCCTTTTTGCTCATATAACTGCTTCATTCGCTCTTGTGCAAGCTCTGGGTTTTCAATTTCTTGTACACGCTCATAACCTATTTTAGCCAACCAACGCTTAAAAGGTTCGGCTTTGGGGGACGGAATTGATTGAATTAAGCGAAACATGCCTTCAGTATCAGCGCAATCAGTAGTATATTTTTTGCCATCCGTAGCCAACAATTTCAGTCCGTGACAATTTGTCACGACCTCACTTCCTTCCTTAATTAGACGTTGTTTTAATTTTCGCCAATAAGCGCCGGAGTCTGCGCTATCGCTTAATACTGCGCAAACATCAACAACACTAAACCACCATGCATTTTGATACCATGTGCGACGAATAGTTTTTTCTTTAAATACGACAATGGCATCTTCTTGATTCATGATATTTATCTCTAGTGGAGAAATAAAAAACCTGCGCGATTTAAGCATATTGACCAAAATCATAGAGGCTTGGCGGGTATAGGGACGTTACCTAATATTTTTACATACACGCGTCAACACACGGCTCTAATTTTTTTAATCCAAGCTTCTCAAATAAAGCATTATCTTCCTCAGGAATTGGATTGCGAGCGGTTAATAATTTTTCACCGTAAAATATAGAGTTCGCACCAGCCAGAAAGCACAAAGCTTGAAATTCGTCAGACATTTGCTCACGGCCCGCAGATAAGCGTACATAACTTTTCGGCATTAATATCCGCGCCAAAGCAATCACCCGGACAAACTCAAACGTATCAACGTTTTTTTGACCTTGTAAAGGTGTCCCTGGAATTTTAATTAATTTATTAATTGGCACGGACTCAGGCGGCTCATTTAAATTGGCTAAGACTACCAACATGCCAATGCGATCTTCACGGGTTTCGCCCAAACCTAAGATCCCGCCGCTACACACTTTTACCCCAGAGGCGCGGACTTTATCCAACGTGTGCAACCGATCCTGGAATGTTCTTGTTGTGATCACCTGTTCATAAAATTCTGGCGAGGTATCGATATTATGATTATAAAAATCAAGACCCGCCTCTTTCAGTCGCGTCGCCTGACCATCTTTTAATAAGCCTAGAGTCACACAAGTTTCTAAACCCAATTTTTTGACTTCAGACACCATATCACAAACTAACTCTAAATCTTTATCTCGCGGACCACGCCAAGCCGCCCCCATACAAAAGCGCGTACTACCGGCGGCTTTGGCCCTGACAGCAGCATCAATCACGTCATTCAGCTCCATGAGTGGCTCTTTCTGCAGACCTGTTTTATAATGGGCTGATTGAGGGCAGTATGAACAATCTTCCGGACACAAACCGGTTTTAATATTAAGTAATGTACTGGTTTGTATCGTATTTGGATCAAAATGTTGCCGATGAATCGATTGAGCATGAAAAATAAGTTCATTAAACGGCAAGTTATGTAACGCTTCTGCTTCTTGAAACGTCCATGCTTTTTTTGTCATAAATGTACCTTTTAAAATCTTTACAGGATAACTATGCTTGAACAATACCAACAGCACTGTTTAAAGCTCGAGAGTACAGGAATTTATCGTCAATTGCCAGATCACGACCCGGTACTTCTTGACAAAACACTCGATTTTTCAAGCAATGATTATTTGGCACTCAGCCAACATCCATGCGTTCTGCAAGCAGCATTAGACTTTGGCAAGCGCTATGGAACAGGAGCGACAGGCTCACGCCTACTCTCTGGCAATCACCCTATTTTTACAGCATTAGAAGCACGCATTGCAAAAGATAAACACACTCAAGCTGCACTGATTTTTAATTCAGGATTTCAAGCTAATCTGACTGTACTCTCCAGCTTATTAGATGCGCGCGTCTTGAAACAAAAACCTATTGTATTTTTTGATAGGTTAAACCATGCCAGTTTATATCAAGCTGTGTTTTTAAGTCAGGCAGAATTAGTACGTTATCAGCATTTAAATTACGACGATTTATCCAAACGCTTAAAGCAATATCAACTGATTCAACGTCCTAAATTTATTGTTACAGAAACCATTTTTGGCATGGATGGCGATATTGTATCACTAGATACAATCCTGCATTTAGCGCGTGAACATAGTGCCTTTGTTTATTTAGATGAAGCCCATGCCCTCGGCATCATCGGCAAACATGGTTATGGCTTATCAACAACAATCACGCATGATATCCCGATGGTAGCATTAGGCACACTCAGCAAAGGGATTGGATGCTCAGGGGCGTATATCGCTTGTGATCAAACCATCAAAGATTACATCATCAATCAAGCCGGCGGTTTTATGTTTTCCACCGCCCCCTCGCCCATGGTGATTGGTGCAGCATTAAAAGCCTGGGAATTGATTGCTACGTTTGATCATGAAAGACATCAATTATTTGAATTAGCACATCAACTCCGGGAAAGACTCCAATCCTCAGGCTTTCATAATGGCTCATCTCTTTCGCATATCATTCCCATAATCATTGGACAACATGAAAAACTCTATAGTCTTAATCAAAAACTTATAGACAGAGGGATTCGTGTCTCTCTGATTAGGCGCCCCACCGTCCCACCTGGTGGTGAAAGGCTTCGCATTGCTCTAAATATCCATCATACCCCTGAGAGCGTGAATTATTTAATAAAAACACTCAATTCATGAAAAAAATTTGCTTTATTTTCTGTCACGGCTTTGGCTTTGATTCTTCTTTTTGGCAACCGCTTATCCCCTGGTTTTCTGGACAAGAGCTGGTTTTTTGGGATTTAGGTTATTTTGCAGACGAATCATTGCCAATCATTGATACAGAAAGCTTTGATTATATCGGGATTGGTCATTCTCTCGGATTTATGAAATTATTATCGTTAAAGATTCCATTTCAAGCACTCATTGGGTTAAATGGATTTATTAATTTTTTAGGCTTTGAAACGACACTGCGTCAACAAAGAACTCGAGAATGGATAAGTTTAAAAAAGCATTTTCAACGCAATCCAAACGCAACATTAACCCAATTCTATCAACGTGTGGGGGTAACAGTTGATTTACATACTAAAAGTAAGATCAATCATGAAAAATTAATGCAAGATTTCGCGTTCTTGGCGACAACAGAAAAGTTGGGTTTAGATTACCCAGTTCTCTTATTATCTTCAGCAGAAGATAGCATCGTCCCTAAAAAAATTATTGAAGATAATTTTTTAAATCAATCATCGATCATGCTTGAGACAATTGGACAACAACAAACACAAACGCCAGTACCGCATGGACTAGGTTATTTACACTCAGATTGGGTTTTTCAACGCATACAACACCATTTACTCCGTGCGGGACGAACATCTAACCACTTGTAACCCGCAGAACTTCAGCAAGTGAGGTATCACCGGCTAATACACGCTTAAAGCCGTCTTCACGGATGGACGGCACTTGGGGGCGTAAATAAATCTCAATGCTTTGAAGACTCTCATTGCGATGAATCATGCCTCTTAAAGTTTCATCAATAGGAATGAGTTCGTAAATACCTGTCCGGCCACGATAACCTGTATAATGACATGCCTCACACCCCCGAGCTTCAGCCACGTTAGAACAATCTGTATCTGGCGCTAGATGCATTAAAGCGCGTTCGTCTTCAAGCAAACAATAAGATATTTTACATCCGACGCACAAACGCCTAACTAAGCGCTGAGCAATCAGTCCAACAATACTCGAAGATAATAAAAAGGACTCAACTCCCATGTCGTGCAAGCGCGTTAATGCGCCTAGGGCACTGTTGGTGTGTAAAGTAGACAACACTAAATGACCCGTTAAACTGGCTTGAATTGCGATTTCAGCAGTCTCTAAATCTCGAATTTCACCAATCATTACCACATCTGGATCTTGCCGCAAAATCGCGCGTAGCCCCTTAGCAAAAGTCATTTGTACTTTCGTATTCACCTGGGTTTGGCCAATGCCTGGCAAATCATATTCAATTGGATCTTCAATCGTTAAAATATTGCGCGTCACCTGATTTAATTCAGTGAGCATGGCATATAAAGACGTGGTCTTTCCCGAGCCTGTAGGCCCTGTCACTAATAAAATACCATGAGGTTCTGCGATCATTTTACGAATGACTTTCAAAGTATGATCTGGCATGCCTAACAGACTTAAATCAAGCTCGGCTGAATGTTTATCTAAAATCCGCAATACAATCCGCTCACCATGGTTCGAGGGCAGTGTAGACACTCGAACATCGATTGCATGACCACCAATTTTTAGAGAGATCCGACCGTCTTGTGGAATACGTTTTTCCGCGATATCGAGCTTAGCCATAACTTTCACGCGGGAAATTACCAGAGGTGCGATCCCCCGCTGTATTTCTAAAACTTCTTGCAAAACACCATCTATCCGATTTCTTACTAATACACGGTGTTCATAAGTTTCTATATGAATATCTGAAGCTTTTTGTTTGATGGCTTGAGTAAAAAGTGCATTTAATAAGCGAATAATTGGCGCTTCATCCTGGGTATCGAGCAAATCTTCCCCTGCAGGCAATTGTCCGGCTAACTTCATCAAATCTAAATCACCCTCCATATCGATGGCGGCTTCCATCACTGAAGATTGCGATTGATAAACATGCGCTAAATACTGTTGAAACTCAACAGTACTCACTTCTTGTAAGACAAGCGGCCCTTGAACATAACGTTCAACCTCGGCCAAAATCTGGGGCGATATATTTGGCAAATGATAGGCTCGAACCAAACCATCAATGATCTCAGTCACCACAATACCTTGATTCTTAGCAAAAATATAAGGTAGACGTCCTGAGTGTTCTTTAATATCCATGAGGTTACTTCGTGGTTAGCGCCGCTGCTTTACATTGGGCTGTTTGACAAAAAGGCTTAGGCAAATCGGCTTCGTATAAAGGTCTGAGCGTAGCAGATTGGTCTTTTGCATTAAATTGTTCTTGAAAACGTTGAATATTCA
>CAMDJY010000068.1 GCA_945901145.1 Legionella genomosp. 1
GTCATCTCCTGCTCCTGCCCATGCTCAAACTTGATATCGCGCGACTTAAGTAAACGTATGATTTCATTTCGAATATTCTCCGCGCCAAAGAAAATATGCGCTTTGATGCGATTGCCTGCGATGCGTTTTGGATCAGATGGAAATAACGACGCTTCGCGAATATTTTTAAGCTTAAGTAACGTCATGGTTAATCGCTCAAGCCCCATGCCAAAACCGCCATGCACCGGCATGCCGTATTTAAAAATACTTAAATAATCTTCAAAATGCTGCGGATCCATGGCTTTGAAAGCAATTCCCTCAAGCATAGAATCATAAGTATGCCGACGTTGCCCACCAGAAGTAATTTCAGTGCCAGCACACAACAAATCAAAAGTGTTGGTAAGCTCAGGATTGTCAAGTTTCGGAAAAGAATAAAATGGCCGTTTACTGGTTTTCCAATCCGTCACAAAAACCAACTCCGTACCATAGGTCTCTAGCGCATATTGACATAACTCTTTTTCAGCCGCAGGGCTTAAATCATCTTCATCGCGTTCATCCACACCGGTGCGTTCAAAATAAATTTTTTGTGCTTCAAAAAAAGTTAGCCTCGGAAACGCAACATCTGCTGGTGCTTGAATGATCATGCCGTTTAATAATTCAATTTCTTTGGCACAGGCTTGATGCAGATGGGCCACAATGGCTTTAATCACGCCTTCTTGAATATCCATCAACTCGTGCCAATCATCAAAGAAACCCATCTCAAATTCAAATTGCTTGCCTTCTGATAAATGACGCGAAGTATGCGATTTTTCAGCTCTAAAAAAAGGCATCAGTGCAAATACTCGTTCGTTGACACCGACCATGACCTGCTTATACAACTGACTACTTTGCGCGAGGGTCGCCGGATAACCAAAATAATCTACATTAAAAAATTCAGCACCGCCTTCACTGGAAGCGCCAATCATATTCGGTGAAAAATATTCAACAGCGTCTACAGTATCATGCATATACTGTCGATACGCATGGGCAATTTCTGCTTGAATCACAAATACCGCTTGAATTTTTCGATTCCGCAAAGCTAATGCACGATGATCTAAAATAAAATCAAGTTCCGATGGAATATCAGGTTTCACGTATTCAATCGCAGGCGGCTCTGTAATCTTCACTTCGACCTGAATCTCTGGGTCAATTAATTCAATTTGTAGATGCGTTTGGGTGTTTGATGCCACCTGGCCTAAAACGGTAATCACTGACCCAACCTGTAATTCATGCACTTTTTTATATTCGGCAACATCCTGAATCACCACTTGGCATAAACCTTTGCGATCACGCACAATTAAAAAATGGACTTTACCTAATGAGCGTAGGGTATGAATCCAACCACGAATGCGCACCCGCTCACCCACATATGCCGACAATTCAGTCGATAGTAATCTTTTCACAAGCCTGCTCCAAAGCTTCAGTCAACGCAACAACTATTTTTTGTTGATCAACTTCGGTTAAATAAGGGTGCATGGGTAAACTCATCACGCGCCGCGCCGCATACTCAGTATTCGGAAAAGACTGTTCATGTGGAAACATCTTTTGCAGAATCGGTTGTTGATGTAGCCCCAGCGGATAATGCACAGCGGTTGGAATCCCTCGTTGTTGTAATGCATCCTGAGTTTGATGACGATCATTCACCTCAATGGTATATTGTGCAAACACACTCTGATACCCTGCAAGAATCACGGGTTTGCGAATATTTTCCGGTAACATCGCGGCATAACGCGCAGCGACTTGTTGTCTTAATTCAATTTCTTCAGGAAAAATAGCCATTTTTTCTAACAAGACCGCAGCCTGAAACGTATCTAATCGACCATTAATACCCAACCGTGTATGCACATAACGCTCAGACTGACCATGAAGTCTAATTTCTTTCATACGCAATGCCAGTTCTGGATCATTGGTGAAACAGGCACCGCCATCGCCATAAGCACCTAAAGGTTTAGAAGGAAAAAAGCTGGTACACCCAATGGTTGTCAAACTACATGAGCGCTTACCCCGATACGTTGCACCAAAACTCTGTGCTGCATCTTCAATCACTGGGAGTTGATGCCGTGCTGCAATTGCATTAATTGCATCCATATCTGCGCATTGGCCATATAAACTCACGGGCATAATGGCTTTTGTTTTAGCTGTAATTGCCGCTTCAATCAAAGCCGGATCAATATTATAAGTGATCGGGTCAATATCAACAAAAATCGGTTTTGCACCGAGTAATGCAATCACCTCAGCGGTTGCAAAAAAACTAAAAGGCGTGGTAATCACCTCATCCCCTGGCTGAATATCTAACGCCATCAAAGCGATCAAAAGCGCATCTGTCCCACTCGCAACCCCGAGGGCATAATCCACACCCACAAACTCAGCCAAAGCCTGCTCCAGCAGAGCGACATCAGGCCCCATAATATAACTAGCGCTATCCATAATCGCTTTTAAGCGAGCAAATAAAGGTTGTTCAATCCGCAAAGATTGGGTTTTTAAATCGATAAACTGCATGGACATGGAGCGCATCCTTTCAAAGAAACGTAGAAAATAAGTGGAGCATTATACTGCAAGCTTAACTCACCTGCCAACTGGCTCTAGCACGATAAAGTGCGGGTAAATCATCAACAGTCTTGTGATAAGCAACAGGTAAATGAAATATTTCTCGAGGTGCTTGATAATAAACACCAAGTGGGACAGGATCATCTGGATATGCAAGCTGTGCGAGACGCATTGCAGCTAATAGATTAAAACCATCATGCCGATAGGTCTCTGCCTCTTCTCGTGAGCCTCGTTCCAATTTGTCTTCTTTTAAAACTAACCCTTGGCTTTTATCTTCGCCAAATAATAAAGGCATCCCTTGTTCTAATAAAACCGTATGCTCTTTGCGATTATTTTTGAGGGAAAAGCCATCAAAAGCGCCATGGTTAAATATATTACAATCTTGATAGATTTCAATAAACGCACACCCTGGATGTTCATAAGCCGCTTTAATGAGTGAACCCAAATGCGCTGGATCTTTATCAACAGCTCTGGCAACAAACGATGCCCCCGCCCCTAAAGCCAGCAAGATTGGATTCACAGGCTGTTGCGTGACCCCTTGCGGTGAAGTTTTAGTGACTTGACCCTGTTGTGAAGTCGGAGAAAATTGGCCTTTTGTTAAACCATAGACCTGATTATTAAATAATAAAATTTTTAGATTCACATTACGACGCAAGGTATGAATAAAATGATTACCGCCAATACTTAATGCATCACCATCGCCCGTGATCACCCAGACACACAGATCATCTCGTGTGGCTTGCAACCCAGTTGCAATAGACGTTGCACGACCATGAATCGTATGAAAACCATAAGTATTCATATAATACGGAAAGCGCCCTGCACATCCAATCCCCGAAATAAACACATGTTGCTCTGGTGCGAGACCCAATTCAGGTAACACCCGCTGCATAGCCGCTAAAATAGCGTAATCTCCGCACCCTGGGCACCATCGTACTTCAGTTTGATTGGTAAAATCTTCACGTGTATACACTGTTTTATTTTTATTCATGATTAACCTTCTTTTCAATTGCTGCCACCAAGGCACTGACCGTCAGCGGTTGACCATTACACTGGCTGATTGAATCAGCATCAACAAGATAATGAGCGCGTAAAATTTGACAAAGTTGTCCTGAGTTAAGCTCTGCAACGATGACATGCTGATACGCACGCAATCGCTCACCTAATTGCAGCGGCAATGGATTTAAATAACGTAAATGTAATAAAGCAACGGGTAATCCTTTCGCTTGAAGCTCTAAACACGCGGCAGATAAACTTCCGTAGGTACTCCCCCAGCCAACCAATAAAATCGCCGCATCCACTTGACCTTCAATCTGCAGCTCATGGTAATCCTCGGCAACATTTGCAATTTTTTGTGCACGCAAATGCACCATATCTTGATGATTCTGTGCATCATAACTAATTTTACCGGCTTCACCTTGTTTTTCTAAGCCACCAAGCTGATGAATGAACCCAGGCGTCCCCGGAATATTCCAGCTGCGAGACAAGACTTCATCACGTTGATAGGGTTTGGGTGAACGATTATAGTCAATTTTGGGTAATTGAATGGTATGGGGATCAGGAATCAACCAAGGCTCTGCGGCATTTGCCACATAGGCATCTAATAAAACAATGACAGGCGTCATATACTTCACCGCAATTGCAAAAGCTTCGATGATCGTTGCAAAGCAATCTGCTGGAGAACGCGCGGCGATCACCGGTAAAGGCGCTTCGCCATGACGCCCATATAAAGCCTGACGCAAATCACTTTGTCCGGTTTTGGTAGGCATCCCGGTCGAAGCACCTGCGCGTTGGACATCAATCACTACCAACGGCAATTCACTAATCACCGCGAGCCCTAAGGTTTCACTTTTTAAATCAAGCCCAGGGCCCGATGTACAGGTTAGCGCCAAAGCACCACCATAAGCCGCGCCAACACAGGCACCAATCGCTGCAATTTCATCTTCTGCCTGAAAAAGTTGCACACCAAAATCCTGTAATTTCGCACACTCATGCAAGATTGCCGAGGCAGGCGTGATTGGATAACCAGAAACCAAAAACGCCGATTTACTACTCACTGAAATTGTAGCGATGGCCATGGCTACTGCTTCGACGCCAGTAATTTGGCGATATTCACCAGAGGCACGCGCTATTTTCCCCATCTCATAGTCACGACGCGATAGCTCTAAAGTCATGGCATAATTAAACCCAGCTAATAATGCACGTCGATTGGCTTCTACTTGTTCAGGCTTAGCTTTGAATTTTTTAGCAATAAATGCTTCAGACGGTTCAGTAGAAAAATCAAATAGCCACAAGATGATGCCCAGCACATAAAAATTTTTAGATTTTTTTGCTTGCGGTTGCGTAAGATTTAAGCCTTCTAATGCCTTCAGGGTGTTGCTTATCAATGGCACAGCAATCACTTGATAAAGTTCAGTTGCATGCGCAAGTAATTCTGGGTCACAGCCTGCTTTCTCCCAATCTTTGGGCTGCATGCTCTCTTCGTTTAACAGCAACACGCCCCCATGATTTAAAAAACTCAAGGCATTTTTAAGCGCTGCTGGATTTAAAGCCACCAGCACATCCAATGACTCACCAGCGGTGAACACCGTATGCTCAGCCATGGCCAATTGAAACCCAGACACACCTGCAACTGTTCCCAATGGCGCGCGAATTTCAGCAGGAAAATCAGGTAGAGTGCGCACATCACGCCCGGCTAAAGCGGCAGTAATGGTTAATTGTTCGCCCACTAATTGCACACCATCTCCTGAATCACCCGTTAAGCGAATCACAATTGTATCAGTCATAAAAAATCCACGGTTGAAATACTATTTTAATTTAAGATTAGCAGCATATTTTAAATTATGCGATAAAGTGCTCGCGAACGAATAACCGCTCCATTTAAAGCATAATCAATGGCTTGGCGCATGATCTGTTTCGCCGTTTTTAAAACATCGTCAGCATACAACTGCCCCTCAGAAATGGCCAAAATATGCTCACCCAAAAACCCCTGTTGCGCTAGTGTAAATCCAGAGCCAGGAATAAAATGATAATAACACTGGGCTTTAATCCAAGAAACGCCATCCACTTCCTGTACATACGACACTTGAAAACCAGAAATATCTAATAATTTCCATTCAAAACGTCTTAAAACCCCTTCAATAGACGCTTTAGACTCATGCACAGTCAACGCTTGCAGCGTAGCTTCATACGCTTGATACAAACCATCATCTTGCTCATGCTGACGGAGTAGATAATAAACCAGTTCATTGATATATAATGCAGCAAAAATATTTTGCTTCGGGAGTACGAGAGAAGCCGCCATCATCTCAACTTGACGAACATAATGGCCATATTTTTTTTCATCAAACGTAAGCCATAATGGGGTAAACGGCTGAAGTATCGATTGCTTTTTGGGCATGCGACCACCTTGAACGCGCGCTTTAACCAACCCTTTTTGTTGGGTCAAAAACACCACATAGGCGCTGCTATCACCAACCGGACGTTTATGGAGCACCCAGCCCAGTGTTGTCAAAGAATCTTGGCTCATTCATACCCAAATTGCTTGAGAATATTCGTGTTATCAGACCAACTTGATTTGACTTTACACCAACATTTCAAGAAAACTTTTTTGCCCAACAAACGCTCCATATCTAAACGTGCGCTGGTCGCCATCGTTTTCATTTTCTCGCCTTTATCACCGATGATCATGCGTTTATGACTCTCTTTTTCCACCCAAATCAATGCATGAATCCTAACTAAATCATCTTCTTCTTGATAGGATTCAATCTCTACTGCCGTCGCATAAGGTAACTCTTGTCCACAGAGTCGAAACACCTTTTCACGCAACAGTTCAGCACATAAAAATCGCACGGAGCGATCTGTGAACTGCTCAGAATCAAATAAATGCGGACCTTCAGGCAAAACGCTTTGCAGACAAGACAGTAACCGAGGCACTTGTTCCCCGGTCTTAGCTGAAAGTGGAATGATTTCTTGAAAGGCAAATCGTTGACTCAGCGTTTGTAAATAGGGTAATAACTGTGATTTATCTTGCACCGAATCAATTTTATTCACCACTAAAAAACAAGGCACATCAACTTTAAGAAATTTAAACACATAATCATCATCTTCAGTCCAACGTGCGCCATCGACAACGACAACCACCGCATCAACATCATGTAAAGCGCGCTTTGCCGCTTTATTCATCACTTGGTTTAATGCTTTTTTCGAATCCAAATGCAGGCCCGGCGTATCCACATAAACTGTCTGATAATCGCTTTCTGTATGAATGCCTAAAATGGTATGACGAGTTGTTTGCGGTTTACGCGAGGTAATACTCAATTTTTGCTGTAAAATTTGGTTCAATAAGGTTGATTTGCCAACATTGGGACGCCCAATGATCGCAATATAACCACAATATGTTGTCATACTTGTTTACCTACGAAAATGAATTAAATTTGCTCATTGAGAGCAAGCAGCCTATAATAGTATCAAATTAGTCTTGAATATGGGAGCGACTAACATGGCTAAACATAAACTTAACTCTGACGAAGAAACCAATCATTCATCAGGTGAAGATCAAAATGATGCGCTTCGACCCTATTTAAAACTAAAACCCACTCCTGAGAAATTCCGCATTGCACTCGAAAAAACGCGTGAACGGGAGCTTGCAGATGAGGCCAAAAAAAAAGCTGCACGGTCTCTGGAAAATAAAGCACCAATCAAACAACAAACAATTACGCCAATCAACCTGCCAACCCCAAAACCTGCTCCTCAACCAAAATCACCACAACCACAACAACAAATTATTCCAGGCCAACCCATTCCCAATGCGTTAATGCAGGCACTATTGCGCTACAACAATGGAGTAATTGCCCAACGCAGCGTAGCAACCAGCCCCATCCAATCGCCCAACCAAATAACGCCCACACATGCCCCAACTCCGTTTAGTATGAAAATGAAACCGAAGTCTTAGCTGTAATACATCGCTCCTACTGCTTCAGTCTTGGTCTCTTAAAATTTTTTAA
>CAMDJY010000069.1 GCA_945901145.1 Legionella genomosp. 1
CAGCAATCTCTCCTGAATGTTGCGTAAATAATTCACGGGTTTGTGCTAAATCATTAAAACGTGCAACCAGCGTATGTTCAGCCATTTCAGGCAAAATACCGTGACAACTTGGTATACCAAGCGTTAATAGACCCGAACCAGCTTTGACTAAAAGAGAATCACTATGACCGTGATAACAACCATCAAATTTAATAATTTTTGATTTTTGGGTAAAACCACGCGCCAAACGAATCGCAGTCATCGTGGCCTCAGTCCCTGAATTTACCATACGAATTTTTTCAATCGAAGGCATCAATGCCATAATTTTTTCAGCTAATTCAATCTCAAGAACTGTCGGCGCCCCAAAACTCATCCCCCGTTGCAAAGCATGAGTAACCGCCTGAACCACTCGAGGATGGCTGTGCCCAACAATCAGGGGCCCCCAAGAACCGATATAATCAATATAGCGTTTACCTGCAACATCAACTAAATAAGCACCTTCACCATGATCAATAAAAATGGGTGAACCACCAACGCCCTTAAACGCACGTACCGGAGAATTAACACCGCCAGGAATTACGGCTTTTGCCCGCTCAAACAAAGAAGAAGAAAAATCCATCAAAAAATCCTTAAAGTTTTTAAACCCACTGCCGATAACATGAACTCAGTTAATCAAAATTAAGTTATCCTATGACCTCCGCGAATATTTCAAATACTGTCCTTGAATTAACAGAATTAAATGCAGTTTTATTTGACACCGATGAAGCCAATACCGCCAAAATTAGTTTATTTCAAGAAACAATCGCTAACGGACACTATGTCATCCATCCTGAAACAATTGCTGATCGATTGATGGAGTTAAGCGATAAAAAACCAACTAAAAATCAAGATAAATGCTTGCATGAAAAACACGAAATGTCAATATATTAATCTTTTTGTCAACGTGAGGCCATACGTAATGCACCGTCTAAACGAATGGTCTCACCATTAATCATACTGTTTTCACAAATATGTAAAGCCAGTGCCGCAAATTCTTCAGGTGCACCAAATCGTTTTGGAAATGGAATCGATGTCACTAAGCTTTGCTGAACCGCCTCTGGCATATTAAGTAATAATGGTGTTGCCATGAGACCCGGAGCAATCGTATTGACTCGAATTTTATGTTCAGCCAATTCGCGTGCAACGGGTAAGGTCATTGCAATCACGCCACCTTTCGAAGCACTATAAGCTGCTTGACCAATCTGCCCCTCATATGCTGCAATCGAAGCCGTATTAATGATTACTCCACGTTCATCTAAATCCTGCAAGCTCGAGTCTTGGATCATGGCATGCGCAACAACTCGCATCACATTAAACGTACCGATCAAGTTAATATCGATAACTTCACGAAAAGCTTCTAAAGGCATAGGTCCATTTTTACCAACGAGTTTTGCTGCAGGTGCAATGCCTGCACAATGAATCAGAATACGCGGCACACCGAGTTGCTCAATGGTTGTTGCTAAAGCATTTGTCACTGATTCATCTGATTGCACATCACAAAATAATCTATTGGGTTCATTGACATCGACACGATCCCAAACCATCACACGGGCACCTTGTTTGCGTAATGCCACGACTGCAGCAAGTCCAAGTCCTGATCCCCCACCTGTGACGACTGCAGTTTGTCCCTGAACTTTCATAGATATCCTTATTATTTTATTGTTTTTTCTTTAAAAAATTTTGACTCACGGCTTTAAACTCAGGGGTCCCGGCTTGTTCCAGCCATTCAAATAAAACCATTTCTGGCGTCACAAGCTGGATACCCGCCTGAATCATGCGTGCTAAAGCAGATTCATGATCTTGAGCATCACGACTACTGGTTGCCTGAACCACAACAAATACATCTATCCCTGCTGCATTCATATCCAATGCAGTCTGCAACACACACACATGCGTTTCAATGCCTGCAATCACCACTTGAGTTCGCTCAAGCGTATGCCATTGTTGTAAAAAATTTGGCTCTCGATAACAAGAAAAATGCACCTTGCTGATTGTCTCTATGTCTAACATCCACTGATGTAGGTCTGTGACTGTTTTCCCTAAACCCCTAGGATACTGTTCACTGACCATGACTGGTATGCCAAGCTCATTTGCTAGACGCATCAGCCATGCACATTGTTTAATAACAGTTTCTGCATGAATCACATGCGGTGTTAATTTTTCTTGAACGTCTATGATCACTAAACAAGATTTGCTTTTCTGCAATAACATATAAAATTCCCTTAAATATCTCTAATCTACACCAGCATTTAAGGATGATCCAGATGAACGAGTATGTTAGAATTTCCACCTTTAATTTGTCAGAGGTTCATGATGGAAAAAATCTACTCCCCTCAAACCATCGAACAATCCCGCTATCATCTCTGGGAGAGTCGTCGTTACTTTGAACCTCGCGGTGATGGCAAGCCCTATTGTATCATGCTCCCGCCGCCGAATGTTACCGGAAGCTTACATATGGGACATGGTTTTCAACATACCTTGATGGATGCCATGATTCGTTACCAACGCATGATGGGGCGCCGCACCCTCTGGCAACCCGGCACTGATCATGCAGGCATTTCTACCCAATTAGTGGTTGAGGGGCAACTCCATCAACAAGGATTGTCACGCAAAGACATGACACGTGAAGCCTTCGTCGATAAAGTTTGGGAATGGAAAGAACAATCTGGCAACCAGATTACCCGTCAGATGCGTCGCATTGGTTCCTCGGTCGATTGGGGACGAGAGCGATTTACTATGGATGAAAATTTATCAGCGGCCGTGCAAAAAGTCTTTATTCAACTCCATGAAGAAGGATTGATTTATCGCGGGACGCGACTAGTCAACTGGGATACAAAACTGGGTCCAGCCATTTCTGACCTTGAAGTCATTTCAGAAGAAGAATCAGGTTTTATTTGGTACATCAACTACCCTGTCGTCGATCGCGATGAGCTGATTACTATTGCGACCACCCGGCCTGAAACTTTACTCGGTGATTCTGCCATTGCAGTTCACCCTGAAGATGAACGTTATCAACATTTAATTGGTCAATCAGTGCATTTACCTTTATGTGATCGCACAATTCCAATTATCGCAGATACTTATGTTGACCCAAGTTTTGGCACAGGCGCAGTGAAAATAACCCCAGCGCACGATTTCAATGATTATGACATCGGAAAACGCCATGATCTGCCCATGCTGTCTATTTTAACTAAAAAAGGAACTATTAATAAGCACGCACCGTTAAAATATCAAGCGATGGATCGTTTTGTAGCGAGAGAACTGATCATCACCGATTTAACCGTCTTGGGGCTTTTAGTCAAAGTAGAACCCCATCAACTCAAAGTACCGCGGGGAGAAAAATCAAATAGCATTATAGAACCTTTACTAACTGATCAATGGTATGTAAAAACACAACCTCTTGCTGAACCAGCGCTTGCCGCGGTGAACTCTGGCAAAATACGTTTCATCCCTGAGCAATGGACCAAAACCTACACAAACTGGATGGAAAATATTGAAGATTGGTGTATTAGTCGACAATTATGGTGGGGACATCGCATTCCTGCTTGGTATGATAATCAAGGCCATGTTTATGTGGGATACAGTGAAAATGATGTTCGCTTTAAGCATAAGCTGGCTCAGAATGTACCGTTAAAGCAAGATGAAGATGTTTTAGATACTTGGTTTTCAGCTGCCTTATGGCCGTTTTCAACTCTAGGTTGGCCAGAGCGCACAGCGGAGCTTAATGAATTTTATCCAACATCGGTGTTATTTACAGGCTTTGATATTATTTTTTTCTGGGTTGCACGCATGATCATGATGGGTCTTAAATTTACTGGCAAAATACCTTTTCATGAAGTCTATATTACAGGTTTAGTGTGCGATCATGAAGGCAAGAAGATGTCTAAATCCAAAGGCAACGTCCTTGATCCGATTGATATGATCGATGGCATTGATTTAGAAAGTCTCATTGCAAAACGAACCAGTCATCTCGTTTTACAATCTGCACGTGAGAGCATTGCAAAAGCGACCAAAGAGCAATTTCCAAATGGCATAGAACCCTTTGGTACGGATGCCCTGCGCTTCACCTATTGCGCGCTAGCTACTTACTCACGCACCGTGCGTTTTGATATCAATCGCGTGGAAGGTTATCGAAATTTTTGTAATAAATTATGGAATGCAGCTCGCTTTGTATTATCGCATACAGATGATGAAACGATTGATCTTGGCGATGGTCCTTTACAATACAGTCCAACGGACCAATGGATTTTATCGCGTTTACAACATGTCATTGACCAAACCCACCAATATTATCGAGAATATCGCTTTGATCTCTTAGCGAATACACTTTACGATTTTGTGTGGCATGAATATTGTGACTGGTATCTCGAAGTCTCAAAAACGATTCTCTACAATGATCAAGCGCTTGGCCCGATGAAACGCGCTACGCGTGAAACGCTGATTCGAGTATTAGATAATGTTCTACGACTCCTCCACCCTATCATGCCTTTTATCACCGAAGAGATTTGGCAACTCGTGACAAAGTCATCGACAGATCATGAAGAAACGATCTTATTATGCCAATACCCAATGGCGAATCATCAATTGATTAATTTAGAGGTTGAAGAGGAAATCATTTGGCTTAAAGCGATCATCCAAGCGGTTCGAATGATTCGCAGTGAAATGGGGATTAGTCCTGCTAAAAAAATACCATTGTTATTACGTCATGTCTCTCTAACAGTCAAGCAACGTGTAGACAAATATTTACCGATATTAATTGCCTTAGGGAAGTTAACACAAATTGATTATTTAGCAGATGAAGCAGAAACGCCGATTAGTGCTTCAACAGTCGTCGATGAACTAGAATTACTGATTCCCATGCAAAATCTTATTGATAAAGATACGGAGTTGGCGCGTCTTAAAAAAGAGTTAACTAAATTAGAGCAAGAGATCCAACGTGCAGAAAATAAGCTGAATAATCCTGCATTTATTAACAATGCACCTGAGGACGTGGTGCAGAAAGAGCAAGAAAAACTATCACAAGCAAAACTTGCACACGAGAAACATTTGCACCATCAAACACAAATCGAGGCATTATAAAAATCTACTTAAATCAATAATTTTTGTATCTCCCCAGCACGTCATGTATGGACCCGCCCTGGTTGTCAAGGATTGAATTGAGTAGTACGGAGATACTTCTTTACTCAATATTCAGAGTATGTTGAAGAGTAGTGCATGACCTTATAATAATCTAACCCATCCAATGGAGTGGGAACTACACAATACTAAGGAATGTCAAATTGAAAAAAACTCAGCTTCGGAACATAGTGATTTTATTGGCGCTGAGCGCGACGCCTAGCGTGTATGCAAGCGAGTTAAGCATGACGCCATTCGGGGTGGCAAATGCGGTACGGCTAGATATATCCTTTACGCTTTCGACCGGTGTGACGAACATGGGTTTTAGCTCTGCATCTGATCAGAGTTGCGGTAACGAGATTAACGCTAGTTACCAGGGGGGCCCTGCCTTTGCTCTTGGGGCATCGTCGCCGCGGGTGGCCTACTTCAACGGGCACCTGCCATGGATTGCCACCGATCTCTGCATTAGCACCTCCGGGACTATTGCCCTGGATGGAATAGTTACAGACCAGGGTCTGTGCCCTGTTGTCACGGGGTGTTATAGTTACACTTGTGACCAGGTCGGAGGTATCATAACCGGAATCACCCCAATAACTCCTTTCACGGCCACTTGCCTATAAATCTAGTATTAGACACAAGTTAATCACCCATGACATAAACTCTATATAAATGGAGCTGTTACAATGGAGCATGAAATGCACACCCTCATAAGTGTTGATTTAACAACCGCCGTCAGCAATGGTGACAAAAGAACTTATTCGCCCCCACGTCTAACCCTGCTGCCAGCTACCGACGTGGAATCTGGCGTTACTGATCCCATATCAGAAACTAATAGTGGTGGTCTTTTGAACACAGACAGTTAAGGATAGAGCATAAATTTTCGCAATAACGCCGGGTTGGCGTTGACCGCAGTTTTAATCGCACCCTGCTTTAACTCATATTTGCAACAGAGTTATAAGTAGTATAAGATTTATTTTGAAAAGGACTTTAACATAAGGAAATTTCAAAATGATAAATAATTTAACTGAAGGACAATATTTTCTGATTTACAATGCATTATCGTTTACGTTTGCTGTGATGGCGGCGGCTACCTTGTTCGTATGGTTGTCACGTGATCATATTGCCAAAAGATATCGAATAGCTACGACAATTACAGGCTTAGTGACATTCATCGCTGCTTACCACTACATGCAAATCTTCATTTCCTTCCATGGTGCTTATACTCTTAAAGATGGTATCGTGTCACAAACTGGCTATGCGTTCAACGATGCATACCGATATGTTGATTGGTTATTAACTGTCCCACTCTTGATGATTGAGTTAATTCTTGTTATGAATCTTCAACCTGAAAAAACCGTTAGAATGTCCTGGACATTAAGCCTTGCCGCTGCTGCGATGGTCATTCTTGGATATCCTGGAGAAATATCGCATGATGCTGCTACGCGATGGATGTGGTGGACTTTAGCGATGATTCCTTTTATTTACATTGTATACACGCTCTTCTTTGGTCTAAAAGATTCAGTTAACGAACAACCTGAATCTGCGCGTGGTTTTGTAAGACTAGCTTGCGTGCTCACAGTCATCGTCTGGTGTTTCTATCCTCTAGTATTCATCCTGCCTATGCTCGGTCTGTCTGATGGTCAAGCAGAAGTTGCGGTGCAAGTTGGTTATTCAATCGCTGATATTTTCGCGAAAGTTGGATTTGGCTTGTTAATATTCACAATTGCGTATAAAAAATCTTCACTTGAAAACAAACAGCTTTGAAAACTTCGGTAGGTGCAATCGTAATAGGTGGAGGGTTGGGCGGTATTGCCTCAGCCCTTCGTTTACGTGCCAAAGGTTATCATGTGCAGTTAATAGAACGACTCCCGCAACTGGGTGGACGAGCACAAGTGTATACCAATCATGGTTTTCGCCATGATGCCGGCCCAACAGTGATCACTGCACCATTCTTATTCACAGAGTTGTTTGAGCTCTTTAATAAAAATATCGATGATTATATTGAATTAAAGCCATTAAATCCTTGGTATCGTTTTGTTTTTGCTGATGGAAGTATTTTTAATTATGGTGGTAGCATTGAAGATACTTTAAAAGAAATTGAACGTATTAATCCAGCTGATCAAGCAGGTTATTTAAAATTAGTGGCTGAATCAAAAAAAATCTTCACAATAGGTTTTCAGCAGTTGGCCGATAAACCATTTGATAATTTTATAAACATGATACGCACTATCCCTGACCTGATTCGCCTGAAAAGCCATAAAAGTGTCTGGCAATTTGTCTCACGTTATCTTCAAGAACCGCGTCTGCGACAGGCTTTTTCAATTCAACCTTTACTCGTTGGCGGCAACCCCTTTGATACGAGTTGTATTTATAGCCTAATTCAC
>CAMDJY010000070.1 GCA_945901145.1 Legionella genomosp. 1
CGAGAGCAAGATAAGCCGTTGCAGGCATGGTATACGGACTTGTAATTGGTTGCCGCGAGTCGGCATTATGTTTGGTTAAAGTGGTGCAATTGGCGAGAAGACATACGCAGATGACCAGAAATAAACTTTTTAAACCCTTTAAAGCGTGAAGATTGAGCTGCATCAGCTTAAACTCAAAACGAAATAACCCAAGAGGATAAACCATCATGCATCGAGCGACAAGCCCAGGAACACTTTATCTGGTGGCAACGCCAATTGGTAATCGTGAAGATATTAGTTTGCGTGCGCTGGCAACGTTTAAGTCAGTTGATTTTGTTTTAGCTGAAGATACACGACATTCAGGGCCATTATTAAGTTTTTTGGGGATTCAAAAATCCATGTTTGCCTTACATGCTCATAATGAAGCCAAGCAAAGCGAAGTGGTTTTAAAACGTCTGCTGCAAGGCGAAAGTTGTGCCTTGATCAGTGATGCTGGGACACCCCTTATCAGCGATCCTGGTTATCCTTTAGTGAAATGTGCACGAGAAATGGATATAAACGTTGTACCTATTCCTGGGCCATGTGCGTTGATTGCCGCACTTTCGGCTTCTGGGGTGCCATGTGATGTATTTACTTTTGCAGGATTTTTACCAGCAAAACAAGCTGCACGGCAAAAAAAATTGAACTATTTTTTGGCTTATGAACACACATTAGTGTTCTATGAATCAACGCATCGCATAGTAGAATGTTTATATGATATCGTGCATATTTATGGTGAAGATTGTCCTTTGGTGTTGGCAAAAGAGTTAACCAAAACGCATGAACGTTTTGTGATGAATACAGCAGGAGAGGTTTTGGCATGGTTGGTTGAGGATAGTACGCATGAAAAAGGTGAGTTTGTGTTGATCATTCCACCTCGAGTGACTGTATCGAAATCGTTGCAGTCAATTCATCACTATTTGTCTGTATTGATGCGCGATCATCCTTTAAAGCAAGCCGTAAAAATAGTTTCAGAATTGACTGGTATGAATAAGAATGAAGTTTATATGGTCGCTTTAAAACAAAATCAACAATAATAGCAAGGATTATTATGATGGTCATGAGCATGGTCAAAAGAATTAAAAGATGGCTTGTTATTGGATTATTAATGATTTTTTTATTTTTTTATCATTCTGTAAACAGTGAAACTTTGGGCCAGATTTCGGTGATTCATAAAGGGTTAGGGGCACACACGGTGGTTTATGAAGCAGCTCATGGTTATGCAATTGCCGAAGGTGATATTTTATTAGGGCGTTTACAACCTTCTTCTTCAACGATGAAAGCCTCTATAATAAAATTTGATGCCTATTGGTGGCCGCAAGGGATTGTGCCTTATCAGTTTGATGCGTATCTTCCTGATGCAAATAAAAAGGCGGTACTGAATGCGATCACGCTCTGGGAACAAGATACGAATATTCATTTTATCGAGCGTACGGAATTAAATCGAAGCCTATATCCAGATTATGTTCTGTTTATGCCTGAATCAGGTGGACTGTGTGCTTCTCATGTTGGTCGGCAGGGAGGCTCGCAAATTGTATTGTTATCAACACGATGTGATACCATGATTACAGCCCATGAGCTCGGTCATGTTTTAGGTTTATGGCATGAACAATCACGTTTGGACCGGGATAATTATATCCGTATTATTTGGGATAATATTATAGAAAAATCGAAATATAATTTTGACCAGCATTTAACTGATGGTATTGATCATGGTCCGTATAATTATCAATCAGTGATGCATTATTCGGCGTATGCTTTTTCAAAAAACGGCGAGAAAACAATTGTGCCGTTGATTGAAGGTATAACCATCGGTCAACGACGAGCGATTAGTCCTCTGGATAAAGCGGCCATTAACGCAATTTATCCATTACAAGAATAATGGTAAAAAAGAGAGAAATTTTTATGCAAAATAAAACGGTTTATTTAAATGCCTATCAGCCTCCTGTATTTGCTGTTGAAACAGTGCATCTAGACATTGATTTGTATGATGATCATGCGTTGATTAACAACACTATGTCTTTAGTCCGTTGCCATCCTGGACCTGTAGTGCTTGCTGGCGACGCGCTGGTTTTAGTTGATTTATTGCTCAATGGTGAATCACTTGCAAAACAGGATTATCATTATGATGGTGATTCTCTCATCATTCCTACTCTGCTGAATCAATTGAACTTGACTGTGATTACGCGGATTGAGCCGCAAAATAATACGGCTCTTTCTGGCCTCTATCGCTCGAATGCATTATTTTGCACACAATGTGAGGCTGAAGGCTTTCGACGCATCACTTATTTTCCGGATAGACCAGATGTGCTTTCAGTGTATACGACGCGGATTAGTGCTGATAAACAGCAATATCCGATTTTGTTATCTAATGGCAATTGCATGGATGCAGGTGAACTAGACCATGGTCGTCATTGGGTTTTATGGCATGATCCGTTTAAAAAGCCTTGTTATTTATTTGCTTTGGTTGCAGGCAATTTGGCTTGCGTTGAAGATAAATTTAAAACCTGTTCTGGTCGAACGGTGGATTTAAAGATCTATGTCGAGCCTGGTAACGAAGACAAATGCGCTCATGCCATGCATGCTTTGAAAAAGGCAATGCACTGGGATGAGGAAGAATATGGTCGTGAATATGATTTAGATTTATTTATGATTGTTGCTGTAAGTGATTTTAATATGGGGGCAATGGAGAATAAAGGGCTGAATATTTTCAATGCTAAATATATTTTAGCACGTCCAGATACGGCAACCGATCAAGATTATGCGGATATAGAAGGTGTTGTTGCACATGAATATTTTCATAATTGGACTGGTAATCGTGTGACTTGCCGTGATTGGTTTCAGTTGAGTTTAAAAGAAGGTTTAACGGTCTTTCGTGATCAGGAGTTTTCCTGTGATATGAATTCGCGTGATGTTAATCGCATTAACGATGTCAATCTATTAAGACAAACGCAGTTTCCTGAAGATGCGGGTAAAATGGCACACCCGGTTCGTCCCGAGTCGTATCAAGAAATTAACAATTTTTATACTGCGACAGTTTATAATAAAGGTGCAGAAGTCATCCGTATGCAAGAAACTTTATTGGGTAAAGTTGGGTTTCGTAAGGGAATGGATCTCTATTTTGAGCGTCATGATGGTCAAGCGGTTACTATTGATGACTTTGTTGCGGCAATGCAAGATGCAAATCAATATGATTTAACTCAATTTATGCGGTGGTATTCTCAAGCCGGTACGCCGCGTGTATCGGTGATTGATGAGGTTTACGATGCGGGTAAATTTAAGATAACGTTTACCCAAACTTGCCCAATCACGGCAGATGGCGAGGAAAAACAGCCTTTTGTTATCCCAATTCGTTATACATTATTTGATAAATATGGTGAACCGTTGTCGCCAAAGCCTATGGTTTTTATTTTGCAAGAATCTGAGCAAAGCTTGGAGATTGATGGCCTTAAGGATGAGCCATCTATTTCATTGCTACAAGATTTTTCAGCCCCCATTATTCTTGAGCGTCAATTGTCTACTAAGGCCTGGTTATCTTTATTGCGTTATGAAACCAATGGGTTTGCTAAATGGGATATTGCGCAACGTTTAGCGCAACAGGCTATTTTAACCTGTTACCATGCGCCGCGTGATACCTGGCATCTTGATGAATCTTTATTGTTAGCTTATCAAGATATTTTAAACGATGAGACGCTTGATCCTGCCCTGCGTGCAGAGCTCTTGACCCCACCTGGGTTTGAAATTCTCATCAGCATGACGCCAAATACCGATGTGGCGCTGTTAGAGGATGCGCGTGATTTTTTCCGTAAAACTTTGTCGCACTTTTTATCTGCAGATGCTAGTGAATTATATGCAAGATTATGGAAAATAGAAGATCATACCATGCAGGGTGTTGCTTATAGTCGGCGTCGCTTAAGACATACGTGTTTATGGTTGATGATGAAATCAGGTCATCAGTCGGCATTGGCTTGTTGTGAACAACAATTTACAGCCGCACAGACCATGACCGATCAAATCGGTAGTTTTGCCCTATTAGTTAATTCAGAATTTCACGATGCCCGGACTGCTGCGATTCAACGGTTTCATCACCAATGGCAGCAAGAGGACTTGGTGATGGATAAATGGTTCTCAATTCAGGCGACTTGTGAGTTACCCGGTACTTTAAATGCTGTAAAAATTTTAATGAATCATCCCTTATTTAGCATGACGAACCCCAATCGTGCGCGCTCTTTACTGGGGGCATTTGTTCAGGCTAACCCCAGAAACTTCCATGCTATTGATGGCAGTGGCTATGAGTTTCTGAAAGAACAGTTGTTAATCATGGATAAAATCAACCCACAAGTGGCAGCAAGACTGGCCACGCCGTTTACGCGTTGGCAACGTTTGGACTCAGCACGTCAACTATTAATTCAGACGCAATTAAAGCAATTAACCGATGCTGAATTATCTTCTGATATGCGTGAATTGGTGAATAAAAGCTTAGTTTGATTATTCATCAATATAACCATGAAGCACGTCTGGATTTTTTGAAATAAGAGTTTGGACTTCGCGTGTTGCACCCTGTGGTGGTAAATGTGCATGACCGCCGGACATGGGTTGAGGTACACGGGTGGTTCTGGGCAGACTTAGGGGTAAATTCTTTAAGCTACGGAGCGCAAAATAAGCAAAGATTTGCGCTTCCATGGCATCATGATGCCATCCTGCTGTGTCAGCAGTTTCGACAATTGTGTTGCTTCCATAGGTTGACTGGAGACGCCAGGTGAGTTCTCTTAGAATCACTGGGTTATACCAGCCGCCACCGGCCAAAATCCAATGGCGTGGGATTTCTGCAGGTGATAAATCAACTAACTCTAAACTCTCGACCATGGTTTTTGCGGTGAATGCTTCTAACGTTGCACAAGCATCTTCGAGTGAGAGTGCGTCAAGTTCTGGGATGAGTTGCATGTCACGAATATCTAATGATTTTGGTGGCTTCTGCTTTAGATAATCGCCCCGGCTTGGTAATGCTTGATGATGTAGTGCCTCGAGAACAGCCTCGGAAATTTTTCCATAAAGGCCGTATTTGCCATCAACATCCATGGATTCTTGGCCGCCAGTTCGCTGTCTTATCAAGGCATCGATTAATCCATTGCCAGGGCCTGTGTCAAACCCAATGAGATCTTCCAAACAATCACGCGTGATCAATGAAATATTAGCAATGCCGCCACAGTTGGCAACGACAACTGGAATTTTTTGGTCTTTTTTGGCAAGCGCCCAATGATAAATTGGTGCAAATGGCGCACCTTGACCGCCTGCGGCGATATCACATCGGCGAAAATCGTTGATCACGGTGATTCCAGTGAGCTGTGCCAATTGCTTGCCATCGCCGATTTGAATGCTAATTTTTTGTTCTGGATGATGAAATAGGGTTTGTCCATGGTAGCCAATGACGTCGATTTCTGGTGCGCTTTGAGATGTTGCTTCTAATAGTTTTTTAACGGCATCTGCATGTAATTGTGTAGATAATTGTATAACAACGTTCCAATTGAGTGGTGTTGTTATTTTGAGTTTTTGTTGCAAATAAGCTGTTAACTCGGCTATTTTGTCATCGACATCGGCTGGATTGATCTGTAATTCTTGTCGCAAATAGTCTTGAAGCGAGTTTAGATATATCCCTGCTGCCTCTAATAAATGACCATGAGCGGCTTTGGTTGCACGTTCTAGAGCTTTTAAAAGCCATTTTGTTTCTAAGTCATATTTTAATTGAATACTGCCAAGTGCACGAAGTTCATCTTCACCATCCGTTGCTAAGAGAGCAGCATCAATGCCATCCATGGAAGTACCACTCATCAGTCCAATACTTAACATGTTATCCAGACGAAAAGATTAACCAGACGTTAATTGTACTGGATCTGTTTTCTGATTTAAATTCTCCATGAGTTCACGTGATTCTGTAAAATGTATGCTTAATCAACAAAACCCATAATTGGGGTCACTACGATTTTAACAGCCGAGTTTGGGTTAAAAGCTTGTAGTTAGTTCTAGAAGTGCTTGATTCACATAAGCATTTGCTGAAGATAATGTTCCTGCAACAGGGATATTATCAATGTTTACCGCTCCCAAACTGATACGCCCCAGACCCAAAAAGCGGTAAGATAATCCAAGTCTTAAATGGTTATTCATCGGCACGTCAAATCCTAAACCAAGTTGATATGCGAAAGATGTTTGGGTATTATTTGCGTAAGCTCTGGTAAAGGTTAAGAAGCGCGGAGCTTTAGTTTGGTAATTGTAAGCCCGGTTAAAAGCCGCGCCCAAGCCTCCTAAAACATATGGTTTAAAAATTTTTTGATAATTATAGAACCATTTAGTTTGGACAAGAAATTGGCGTGATACAACCTTATAATTATATTTATATGCATCAGCAGATTCATTATCTGCTCCTTGTATAAAATAACCTTGGGGTTTGAACGGTTGTATTTGTTGATATGTAAGGGTTCCTTGCACTAACCAATTTTGGAATATTGACTTTTCTTTGCCTATAAATATATCAAAGAGGAATTTATTTGCTGTATTCTTAAGTGCTGAGTAAACATAAAATTCATCGGTCTGAATGTTTTGAATTGGGAAATACTGAGATTTACCCAGATTTTGAATATTAGCTAATCCCCCCCCTATCCCTGCAACATTAATCAATTTTACTGGATTTTCTGAACTGCTAATTTTTAAAGGTTGGGCATTGCTGTTACTACATAAAAAAATTAAGCAAAAAATTTGTAAACTTAATAAGGGCTTTTTTGCAATTTTGCAGGAACTTAGAAAAACTTCTATTTTATTGAAGTTTAGTTTATATTTATTCATATCGACTTTTCCTTAATTATACCTAATTACTAAGTACTGCAAGTGCTACAAGTTGAAACATTCCTTCTGCATCGCCATGTGAGAGATATAACGGATTATCCTGGTATATTGACCATAAATTGGTATTGTTGATCCCATCGGTTTGAGGGTATGAAGAAGATTGGGAGGGAATGCCTTTATCTTGAATACATTCAACTAATCCAGAAGTAGAATTTGAAAGTAAGCTTGGTTGATTAGCATCACAAGCACTGGCCGAGTTCCTGTTGGTTGCTATGCTATCATAACGTAAATATATAAGAGAAATTGGTGAGGTAGTTTCCCAATTATATATATTAGTGTCTCTAAGTTCTTGATTGAATTGCGGATCTGTTATGAGAGTAGGATAAATAAATGATGCAATTAAATTATATCGTTTACCGTTATCTGAGGCTTGTTGTAATGAAGTGTAATTAGACAGATTACCAATTGTGAAAAGGTTTTGCGTAGAGGAGCCGACGCTCGCGCCTTCTATTTGCACTCTTATTTGCTTGTTGTTCAAACCATTATTAAGAAATAGCTCTTGAAATGTATAAGGGCCGCCACTGCCACCATAAGAATCTAATACATCTTGACATGATTT
>CAMDJY010000071.1 GCA_945901145.1 Legionella genomosp. 1
TTGATTGCATGTGCATTGTCAAAACCCATCAAACGCTCACCACGACGATCATGTAAGGTAAGACTATAACGAATACCATGCGGTATTTCTTCCGTGGGTTGTGATGCTCGTCGAACTTCAAATTTAGTCCAACACCCATCTGCTTGTTCGATGATAACTCCATCTAAATCAAGTAAAGTATCTATGTCTTGTCCATCAGTCATTTTATTATCACCTGTTGATAACCATATAATATATCAAAAAGCTATATAAAATCAAATCGATTTTAAGAGCAAGGGGTAACAAAAAGAAAAAAGTAAGGATATAAAAACAATAGGTATGTCTTTCTATCAAAATTTATTGTCAATAAATTGGCTCTCCGTACGGGACTTTCACCCGCAAGATCAGTTAGGCTTTGCTTGGCGCACGGGAAGATACGATGAGTTCCATTTTTGATTAATTTTTGTACTATAATTATAGTGAGCAGTTGCATTTCTTCTTCAACCAGCGTGAGGATACGATTATGTCTGAAAAACATCAACACCATGCTCTCTGGACCAGAGAAAGCATGGATAATCGCTATGGTCAGGTTTATCATCACAAACACGATAAGCGGCATCTTGGTTATCGACTGCACTTCAAGTCACATTCAAAACAACATGTTTTAAATTCAAATATTAATGATCAAACAAACCACTCTACAGGAATAATTCGAAAATTAAATCTGCAAAAATTAAGAAAACGCTTGGCGAAAAACAGGTTCCATTGATACGATATGTTTATCCATCTGGGTTTACCACTTCCTAGGCGGAAATAGTTAAGCAAAGGCCAAGTGAATCAAATTACTCGGCCTTTTTTATTAAAAATTCAAATAAAACGGTAACATTTAATTAACTTAACCACGCGCACAACACCCGCTGTTCTCCTGGCAATATGGATAACACGCTCAGCATCTTCAAGCAATGCGTGTCCCATTAAATAAACTACGCCATCAGCAGTAATTACCTTAAATTGATGAGGATCGATACTTGCATCAGCAATAATTTGACTACGGACTTTAGCTGTAATCCAACTATCTTTAGCTGGATTATCACGGTAAACACCTACAGTGATCTGATTAAACAATCTATGATAATTTGGTTTTTGAGCAACACGCCGATAAGCTTCTTCACGTAATTCAGCTGTTAACACATGTCCCGCTAGTAATAAATCACCATGAAAAGCTGCGACATCGATACTCGTCCCTCGTTGTTTAAACCGAGTATCACGATATAGAGCATGATTCGCTCTGGCAACCAGATCATAATCATTCATTTTTTTATATAGATTATGTCTATCATAAATTAATGAAACCCCCGTCCATAAACTACTTACGCCGATACATCCCGATAACAAACTTACCAGAATAATAACGATTAAAGTCTTGAGACGTTGCATGATCATCGTATATATTGAAATACTTTAACAACTTTACGAACACCTTGAGTTTGTCGGGCGACCTCTGTGGCTAAATTTGCTTGCTGTTGCGACACCATACCAACGAGATAAACCACACCATTTTCCGTGACAATGCGAATTGATCCAGATTCCAAGCCTTTTTTACCGACTAATTTAGCCCGTAATTCAGCAGTAATGAGCGCATCTTGGCTTTGTTCAGCAAACATGCGCGGATCATCAATGGTTATTTCATTATACACACGTTTTACATACGGAACATTTCGTACAAGTTTCTCTGCAAGAACACGCAAAGAAGCAATGCGTATCTGTCCAGTTAAAAGTACAGATTGATTAAATACTGTAACTACAATCCGTGAGCCTGTAAAGCGGGAATCCGATACAATCACTTTATGCACCAGATGGTAAATACGTGCATCTCGTTCAATCATGGCCACACTGCGGCGATCATAAACAATAAGCCCGGTTGCAGCACCAGCGACGACAGCAGCAACACATCCGGTTAATAATTGAGCCAACAGTAAAAATAAAGCAATTGTACGTTTCATATTCACCCTAAAACCTGTCCAAATAACGATTGTTCAATCAAGTCACAAAAACAATGCAAAATAAATAAATGCGTTTCACGAATAATTGCAGATGTTTCCCCTGACGCACGAATTTCAATATCTTCTGGACCTAAATGATTCGCTAATACACCACCATCCCCGCCGCTCAAACAAATGACATCCATGCCACGGTCATGTGCTGAATGCACGGCATAGAGCAAACTCATTGCCTGACCAGATGTCGTTAAAATAATAAGCACATCTTCTTTTTGACCTAATGCCTGCAATTGTCTAGCAAATAATTGCTCTGCATGACCTTCTTGGCTAAACATGGTTAACACAGCCGGGTCGCTGTTTAAAGCAATCACAGGCAATGCAGGGCGCTCAACTTCATAATAGTTTAACAATGCAGAAGAAAAATGCAGTCCATTCGCAGCGGAGCCACCCTGGCCACAAACCAATAATTTACCATTATTTAATAAGCATTGAACAAGACGCATTGCTGCTTTTGCAATAGAGTCAGACAGAAAATCTGCAGCTGCTATTCTCGCTTCTATGCTTAAACCAAAAAGATGTCGAACACGATTCTCCATCTTATTTCCTTATCTAAATGCATCTTTAATCCAGGAGAGCACAGGCGGAACACCGTCTATACTCACAACATCAAACCGTGCCGCCACATCATGAGTCACAGAAAATCCTTGCAAATAAAGCGCGGCTGTTTTAATTATTTTTTTTTGTTTATGATAATTGACGCTTTGCGCCCCGCCGCCAAAAAAAGAAGAGGCACGGGCACGTACTTCTACAAAAACCAATATATTATCATCATACATAATTAAATCTATCTCCCCAAAACGACTTTTATAATTTTGGGTGATAAATACTAATCCACAGGAAACAAGATAATCTCGCGCACGACGTTCCGCATCCATGCCTTTCTGTTGTGATTCAGACATGCTCGGGCTGTTGACTTAATTGTTGAATCACACGACGCAAACTTTGGGTGCCATTATAATGAATAATTAAGGTTCCTTTGCCTGATTTATTAGATTTAATGCTCACTTTAGTTTGCAACTGTTGTGCTAAACCATGCAGCTCATCTTTAAATAAAAGATCATCAGCATGAGCGTCATTTTTTTTGTGAACCATGCGTGCATTCATCCGGGAGACCCAGGATTCAGTCTCTCGCACAGATAAGCCTTTAGCAATAATTTGCAGTGCAATTTCTTGTTGCTGATGCTCTTCAAGCATTAATAAACATCGGGCATGCCCCATATCAATCTCGCCCCGTTCAAGCATCGCTTGCACCTCTGGCGTTAAATGTAACAAACGCAAAAAATTACTGACTGCTGCACGTGATTTCGATAAAAGATGAGCAATTTCTTGATGAGTCAAAGAAAATTCCTGTGATAAACGTAGCATGGCACGTGCTTGATCTAAAGCATTTAAAGATTCACGCTGTAAATTTTCAACCAAAGCAATGGCCATGGCAGTCTCATCATCGACTTGACGCACTAAAACCGGAATTTCATCCATCCCCGCCATCTGACAAGCCCGCCAACGCCGCTCTCCAGCAACAATTTCATAAGTCCCTGATGAAAGTTTACGGACCACCAACGGTTGCAACAGGCCTTGTTTTTTAATGGATTCTGCAAGTTCAGATAAAGCAGTTTCATCCATTAATCCACGTGGTTGATATTGACCTGGTTGTAGCTGCGAAACACCAATTGTAATAGGCATCGCAATAGATGATTGGCTAGGCGTTACTGACTGAACTGAATGTAACAATGCCGACAAATTACGACCTAATCCACCACGCTTCACATTCATGCGATACTCCCACTTAAAACCTTTTGTTTGCCTAAAAACTCTGATGCTAACACCATATACGCTGACGCTCCCGCTGATAAACGGTCGTATTGTAAAATTGGCAAGCCATGGCTTGGCGCTTCAGCTAAACGAACATTACGCGGGATCACAGTCCGATAGACCTCTGTCGAAAAATGCTCAAGTAATTGCTTTGAAACATCAGAACAAAGACGATTGCGGGCATCATAAAGCGTACGTAAAACACCTTCTAATTTTAAACGCCGATTCACTGAATTTTTAACCTGATCAATCGTTGACAATAGCGCCGCCAAACCTTCTAATGCATAATATTCACACTGCATAGGAATTAACACCGAGTCGGCAGCAACCAATGCGTTCAGAGTCAATGTGTTCAATGCGGGGGGACAATCAATAAAAATATAATCATACTGGCTTTGCAATGGTCCTAAAGCTTTAAATAAAATAGTTTCACGATGATCTTGATCCATTAAGCTCACTTCAGCAACTGTTAAATCCCCATTACCAGGGATCAAATCATAGCCTGCTACAACAGACAAACACGCCTGTTCAGCCAAACAATCACGTAACAAAACATCATTACTTGAATGGACTAAAGTATTTTTATCAACACCAGAGCCCATGGTTGCATTCCCTTGCGGGTCAAGATCAATCAAGAGCACCGCTTGTTCATGTGCGGCAACGGCTGCAGATAGATTAACAGCAGTGGTTGTCTTTCCCACCCCGCCTTTTTGATTCGCAATGGCGACAACTTTTGCCATGATTTACTCCAAAATAGTGATGAAGTGATATTTAGTGTATTTCAACGTTTAATAATGACACAACAACGCTCACCCTCAACTTCAGGCACGTGATAGGTATGAACTTTGATTTGACCCTCAATTTCTGAAAGCTCCGTATCTGGATAACGGCCTTTCATCGCCAACCAAATCCCTGTTTCCGCCCTTAGATGATGCGTCCAAGCAATCATTTGTTTTAATTCACTAAAAGCTCTACTGACTACTGTATCAAAACCCTGCGCTGGACGATAGTTTTCAACGCGCATCTGTATAATTTCTATATTAGGCAAACGCAAAGTACGTTTGACTTCATACAAAAAGCGAGTTTTTTTACCATTACTGTCTAACAAAACAAATGCTTTATCTGGACACGCGATGGCTAAAGGAATACCAGGAAGTCCTGCGCCAGTGCCAACATCAATAACACGTGGGCCTTTAATCCAAGGTAGAATCGCTAAGCTATCTAGGATATGACGGCCAATACGTTCTTGCTGTGTCTGAATGGCAGTTAGATTATAGGCGCGATTCCAGATATCTAAGAGGCGAAGATAATCAAGAAATAGATGAGGTGCAAGATCTAAATTCAACCGAAGTAATCCAGCCATTAAACACGATTCTAAAATCTGATCATCTTTCATGCCATCGATAACCGTTGCTGTTTTTTTAAATGCACAAGTAATAGCGACAAAGCAGCTGGGGTGATGCCAGAAATTCGGCCGGCCTGTCCAATAGATTGGGGGCGAACCAGATTAAGTTTTTGCACAACTTCTGATGATAAACCAGTCACTTGATCATAATTCATATCTTCAGGTAACTGCGTATTTTCATGCTTATGTAATCGATCAATATCTTGTTTTTGACGCTCAATATAACCTGCGTATTTATACTGAATTTCGACCTGCTCCGCAACTGCGTCTGGAAAAACAGGACACGACAATTCATCGATTAATGCTAAATCTGCATAGGTCATTTCTGGTCTTTTTAATAACTCAACAGCACGGCAATCATGTTGCATTGGCGCTTTTAATACCGCACTTAACTGACTATTATGAGCAACTCTGACCCAGGTGTCTTCTAAAAAGCGATGCGCTGTTGCTATTGCTTCTTGTTTTTCACAAAAAGCGCGCCAACGCACATCCCCGACTAGGCCTAATGCTCGACCTTTTTCAGTGAGACGCAAATCAGCATTATCTTCTCTTAATAACAAGCGATATTCAGCACGAGAAGTAAACATTCGGTAGGGTTCTTGTGTGCCACAGGTAATTAAATCATCAATCAAAACCCCCATATAAGCTTGATCGCGTTTAGGGCTCCATAAAGGCTGTTCACGTACAAATAAAACAGCATTCATGCCTGCAATTAAGCCCTGTGCCGCTGCCTCTTCATAACCCGTGGTTCCATTAATTTGGCCTGCAAAAAATAAATTATCAAACGCTTTTGTTTGTAAAAAAGGACTAAGCCCCCGTGGATCAAAATAATCATACTCAATCGCATAACCAGGCCGGGTAATTTGTGCCTGTTCAAATCCTCGAATTGAACGGACAAATTCTGTTTGTACCTCAAAAGGTAAGCTGGTTGAAATACCATTTGGATAAATTTCATCTGTCGTCAACCCTTCAGGCTCAACAAAAATTTGATGAGAAAGTTTATCTGCAAAACGTACAACTTTATCTTCAATAGAAGGGCAATAACGTGGCCCAACACCATCAATAACACCGGCATACATCGGCGATTGATGCAGATTTTGTCTAATAATCTCATGTGTTTTTTCAGTCGTATAAGTAATAAAGCAAGGACGCTGCGCCGGATGGTGAGACACTTCACCAAGATATGAAAATACGGGGATTGGCGTGTCACCCAATTGTTCTGTCATTTGGGTATAATCTAAAGAACGACCTTCAATGCGAGGCGGAGTTCCGGTTTTTAAACGACCCACAGGCAGATTGAGTTCTCTTAATCGCGCTGCAAGTGCTATCGCAGGTGGGTCACCGGCGCGTCCACCTGCAAATTGTTGAAGTCCTACATGAATTTTACCACCTAAAAAAGTTCCAACAGTCAGCACAACCGCCCGGGCACAAAACCGTAAACCCATTTGCGTAATGACAGCGCTTACATGATCACCTTCAACCAAAATATCTTCTACGGCTTGTTGAAATAAAGTAAGATTAGGCTGATGCTGCAAGGCATGACGAATCGCCTGACGATACAAAACACGATCAGCTTGAGCACGTGTTGCCCGAACAGCGGGGCCCTTAGAAGCATTTAATATACGAAACTGAATGCCTGCCTCATCTGCAGCACGGGCCATAACGCCATCTAAAGCATCAATTTCTTTGACTAAATGCCCTTTGCCAATACCACCAATCGCTGGATTACACGACATTTGTCCCAATAAATCTAGGTTGTGGGTTAATAACAAGGTGTCAGCACCCATACGCGCAGCGGCAAGCGCAGCTTCAGTCCCTGCATGGCCACCACCAATAACAATCACATCATACTGTTTTTTTAGATTCATAGATTAAGTTTAATCGAGCAACAAATTGCCCAATTATACACTTTTTTTATGAAAGCCCAAACCGTTATCTTGATCCATCGATAATTGTGGCGCAGATCTCAGCGACTGCACTGAATGAGTCAAAGCTTGTTGACGCAAATTTTCGAATGCCACTTCGTCAAAATTAGGGGCCGCAGATTTTTCAGGCTTCATCCAAGATAATCCATAAGTGACACAAATCATCAAAGTTAACCCCAAAATTAATAAAGGAATCCCAACA
>CAMDJY010000072.1 GCA_945901145.1 Legionella genomosp. 1
CAATATTTTCAAAATAGGAGAATATTGATGCTACACAAAGAATTTAAAACGAATCTCCAAGTAAAATTTGGCATAAGACAACAAGAATTAGAAACATTAGCCGCATCCCTGAATCACTCGCAACTCGATAGGCACACACTCAATCGAATTCAATTAAAAAAACAAGATGCAATTACTGAATATACCCAAGCTTTAGACGAGATTGATGAACTAAATGAAGTATATGAAAGAGAAATTGATAAAATCAAAATAAAAGCGCAGTCCTTTGACTATAAAAAAGTCGATGAAGAATCAAAACAAATAATAGCAAATGAATTTTTAAATCAAGAAAATGCAATTCATTCTGTTTATATTGCTGGCATTGCCTCATTGAACACGCTCAGAGAAATACAATTAGATGCTGCATTTGACGCGTGGGAGCGTGCAATTCGCCAGGTATCTTACACAAAAGGAATAAATAAAATCGCCGACGAATTAAACAGTGCTCAAAGGAATTTGCAAAATCCAACCCATCAACAACATTCATCATTCCAACTACAATTATTTGCGACACCCATGGGACGAAAAACTTTTTTCATAGTCCTCGTTGCTACTCTGGCATTAGCAGCCAGCGCCTTAGCTTTCGGTTCTGGTTTACCCTTCACAGCAGGAGCCATCTTAGCGACATCAGGATTATTCGCAGCTGGTTTGTATTTTTCGTCTAAAAATGAGCCTAAACGTGAACATGCATTGAACCCCTGAGCGTTCAAAGATGTACCAATATATGAGTTAACTCTCGCAATGATTAAATATGTGTTTCAATGGATGATTTGCTATCAACAACGCCAGGTTGATTGGTTAAAAATGCTTTTAATGCCCATCGGATCACTGGAAACGCGAGTTTGTCCCAAGGGATTTGGTTTTGCTCAAATAATAATACTTCACTACTTTCGAAACTGGTATTAAACTCTGGCTTTAACATGGTTGCAGCATAAATAATATGCACTTGATGTACGCACGTCAAAGAATAGGTCGCGAGCAAATGGGTAATCTTAATGTCAACACACGCTTCTTCATAAGCCTCGCGTTTCGCACCTTCTTCCAAAGACTCGCCTTTTTCTAGAAATCCAGCGGGATAAGTCCAAAAGCCCAGCTGTGGTTCGATTGCACGTTTACATAATAAAAATTTATCTTCGAACGTAGTCACGGCACCAACTACGATTTTAGGATTTTCATAATAAACGATATGACAATGATTGCAGATCTTTCTTACCATCGTGTCATGCGGGGGGATGGATAAAATAATAGATTGATGTCCACATTGACTGCAAAAATCACTACTTGTCTTTTGTGCTTCTTTCATTGAACACTTGCGCTATAATAATACATGTGTGATGCCTAAATTTGTTATGACAATTTTCTTCTGATATTACACGGAATTAAGGAGTAATCAAATCATGTTAACTGCAATCTCTGATTGGCGAGATAAAACTGGCATCTCAATTCAAGAGGATGAGTTTTTTTAAAAAAAGATACATATGATCAATTATATCAGGTAGCTCAAGATCGCTATAATTTATTTAAAACGCTGCAACCTGATCAAAATATTCCAGAAGTGATTGAACAGCTTTCTCCAAAAGGATTAGCGCTTTTATCTTATATCTATGCAAAAAAAGATAACAATGTCGCTCAACCCATCATCGCTTCCACCTACACTGACTTCAAAAACCTAATAAAACTATTTGTAGATGCATCTTCAGGTGTTCAGTGCACAGTGATTTTGCAAATTACTGATATAGAGAAACTCAAGAGTTTGATCTGCCAGCACCTTATTTTAAAAGCGTACAATCCACGGAATATTCACAATATATTCTCACACAATATGGAGAGGAAGTTGTGACTCGAAAAGGCAAAACGCTCCGTCAAACACATGAAAAACACAGCGTATCAGGCTATATTCAACATTTTAGTAAAAAATTCCATGATGCAGTCCTGCAGGAACTTCGTGACAATCAAGATCATCCTGAAAAAATTCGCAGTGCGGTTGCTGAATATGACGCAGCCAATATAACACTCGCGCGTTTAGAAACCATTTATCATCCAAAACCCGCGGAAACGTCCTCTGAATCCAACAAAACTTCGCCCACTTGAGTACCTATAGTATGATAAATTACCTATATCTCAAAGCTTGTCCAGTTTCTCTAAAATCAAAGCTGCTTTAGCTCGGATTGCTGTCTGCTTTAATTCTGTAAATTTATCCCAAGTACCATAAACATAGCTAATACGCTGATTGACTGCTAATTTTTTTCGATTGCGTGCAAAAAAATCCCAGTAAAGCGCATTAAATGGACAAGCAAACTCTCCAAGCAGATCATCGGGATTATAAATGCATTTTTGGCAAAAATTACTCATTTTATGAATGTATTTTCCACTAGCTGCATAAGGCTTGCTACCTAAAATGCCCCCATCCCCAAACAGCGCCATACCAAGGGTATTAGGCATTTCAACCCATTCATAAGCATCGCTATAAACTGCTAAATACCACTCTTGCACCTGCTTGACATCAAGACCTGCGATCAATGCGAAATTTCCAGTCACCATTAATCGTTGAATATGATGCGAATAAGCATGTATCTTGGTCTGATTAACCACTTCCGCAATACATGCCATATTGGTTTGTTTACCCCAGTAAAAATCCGGCAAAGGTATTTTGGCATTTAAATAATTGAGTTGGCCATATTCAGGCATCTTCAACCAGTAAATACCACGCACATACTCGCGCCAACCAATAATCTGCCGAATAAAACCCTCGACAGCATTAAGTGGGGCCTGACCTTGGCGATAATGCGCCTCAGCTTTTTGGCAGATTTCCAAAGGCAAAAGTAGCCCAGCGTTCAAATATGAAGCAAGCAAAGAGTGATTGAGATATGCTTCTCCTGTTACCATAGCATCCTGATAATCACCAAAATTAGGTAAAATACGTTCGATGAAATCGTCAAGCTCAATCAAAGCTTGATGACGGGTAACAGCATAATGAAATGGAGCCAGATTCCCAAAATGATCAGAAAATTTTTCAGAGACCAGTGCCAGAACTTCGTTTAAAATCGCCGATTTTTTATGACTGATGCGCTGCGGTGAGGTTAGATCTTTAGGCGGAGGTTTGCGGTTATTTTTATCATAATTCCACTGACCACCACTAGGTGTACCATCTTGTTCCATCAAGAGACCATATTTTTTACGCATATCGCGATAAAAATATTCCATTCTTAACTGTTTTCTCCCCTGGGCCCAGCGACTGAATGCTTGGGTCGAACAGAGAAACCGATGATCTTCACGAACTTCCAATGTCATATCCATCTGTAGCGGCCATGACTGAATCAAATTTTTTAAGTGATAATCAGAAGGCGCGGTAACAATCAAATGCGTTGCTCCCAAAGCGCTAATAACACGCTTCACTTCGCCAGTTAAGGTGCCAGTATGTTCTGAATCAGTCAACGCGACATACAAAATTTGATAACCTTTAGCTTGAAGTTCAGCCGCAAAATGACGCATCGTAGCAAGAATAAATGCAATTTTTTTAGGATGAGGTTTGCTATAACTTGCCTCTTCCATCACCTCACACATTAAAATATTATCACCAATCTCAACATCACTGAGCGAGCTAATGCAGTTTGAGAGTTGGTCTGATAAAATAAGACGCAAATTTTTGGGCAGTTGTTGGTTCATGAGCACTCATAATACAAATTCAGTAATGAAAAAAAGCAATTAAGCAGCTAAGCTTTTTTCAACTTGATGCGCAATAACACGCCAAGAGCGATTATATTCTATTTTTAGATCAGAAGACAGTTGTAAACTAATCCAAAACTCAGGCAAGGTTAAGCTATAATTTAAATAAGTACTTTATATTTTATGCTATAATTTAAAGTATACATTTAAATTATATGGAAATTGAATGTTCATTAATAGAATTCTTAATTTAAAACAACTGATGGACAAAAAGTCCCATTTTTTATTTGGCCCCCGAGCTACGGGGAAATCCTCTTTGATTAAGCACGACTTAGGAAACCAGGCATTAATAATTGACCTCCTCCACTCAGCAACATACATGAGACTTATGGGTAATCCAAGTCAACTTGAGTCCATGATAGCGCTGAACGAAAGACCATTTGTGGTTATTGACGAAATACAACGCATACCTGAATTACTTAACGAAGTGCATCGGTTGATTGAAAACAGACAAACAAGATTTTTATTAACCGGGAGCAGCGCCCGTAAATTAAAGCGCCAAGGGGTGAATTTATTGGCAGGGCGTGCTCGTCAGGCCGAGTTATTTCCATTATCTTACCATGAATTTACAAACTTTAACTTATTCCACTACCTACAATATGGGGGGCTACCCATGGTTGTATTAAGTGATGAACCAGAAGAGGATCTGGATGCGTATGTGCATACTTATTTAGAGGAAGAAATCAAAGCGGAAGCATTGGTGAAGAATTTACCTGCATTCAGTCGATTTTTACAATTATCTGCATTAACAAGCGGCACCACATTGAATTTTACATCCATTGCAAGTGATGCGGGTGTAAGCAGCATGACCTTACGAGAATATTATCAAATTTTAGAGGATAGTTTTTTAGGGTTTTCTGTTCTGCCGTGGAGATATTCTATTAAACGAAAGGCCATAGCAACAGCGCGCTTTTATTACTTTGATACCGGAGTGAAAAATAGGCTTGCTGGCATACATGCCATTCCCGATCAAACGGATCTATTTGGTCAAGCATTTGAACAGTTTATTGCGATGGAGCTTCGTGCTTATATTAGTTACTTTAGAAAAAAACTACCTCTCTGTTTCTGGCGGACCTCCGATGGCCATGAGGTCGATTTTATCATTGGTGATCGAGTAGCGATCGAAGTAAAAGCTGCAAAAAAAATCTCCTCAAAACATTTAAAGGGTTTGCGCTATTTAATGGAGGAAAACAAAATAGAAAAATATTATATGGTCAGTCAGGATCCAATAGCGCTCAAGGAAGAAGGTATCCATATTCTTCCCTGGGAGAACTTCCTCAAGCGACTTTGGGACGGAGAAATCATCTGAGATCAAAGAGTCAACGCCTGACATAATAAGGGACATTTCTAAATTGCTGCTACACATTTTTCATCATTTTTGGCAAAAAAATAGATATCTGATATAATATGGCAAATAAAACTCGCTTAATTGGAGCCCACGATGTATCAACTCATCCGACTTCTACTGTCAATCATCATCATCCTCAATCTTGGATGTGGGTATGCGAGCGATCTTAAAACCATAGAACAATCACTCAGTGATTCAGTGATTACTGCTAAAATTAGAACAAAATTTACCAAAGACATCCATCTCAATCCTTTAAAAATCTTTGTGTCTACGGACAAAGGTGTCGTCACCTTGCGTGGACATATTAAAGATAAAACAGCTCTTATTAATGCATTACGTCTAGCAAAAGCAACCAAAGGGGTAAAAATAGTTGATGCAGACGAACTTGAAATCAAACAAGTCAATACAACTTTTACCGATGCCTATATTACCGCTAAAGTTGAAGCTGCTATTCTGAAAGCTAAAGTGCTCGATGATGAATCTATACCTCTGGTTGGAATCAACGCGACGACGAATAATGGCGTGGTGACGCTATCGGGCGATGTCAAACACCATGAATCAATCCCCCCCCTCTTAAAACGGGCACTCGCGGTCAAAGGCGTGAAGCAACTTATCTCTAACTTACGCGTTGCTGAGTCCAACAATAAATCCGATCAAACACAATCAGAACACAAGCCATAAATAGTTAATGCATGATCCGTCATTTTGAACTTTGCTTTTTGTGCGATAATTGCTTGTCTTTGCTCAATAATTTCATCAACAAACTCAATTACTTGTCGACATTTCACACAAAAGAAATGATCATGGTGTGCACCCTGACTTAACTCAAAAACAGAATGTCCCCCTTCAAAATAATGACGATGAATTAAGCCGGCTTCTTCAAATTGCGTCAAAACACGATAAACAGTTGCAAGGCCAACTTCCTCACCCAATTCGGCTAAGCTTTTATAAACATCTTCTGCACTCAAATGATGTGAACTTGATTGCTCAAAAATTTGTAAAATTTTAAGACGAGGCAATGTAATTTTTAGCCCCACATCTTTAAGTTGTTGACTCTCTCCCACAACGTCTCCTTCCACGACATAAAAAACTAGATTGTTTTTAGCACCTAGTATAGTATGACGATATTTTTGAATTGAGGCAAAAAAATGCTAAGCTTTTCACGCATTTTAATGATTTTTTCATTATTATCTCTCGTGTGCTGCACCACATATGATTTTTCACGACGGATTGTTCAACAAGGCAATCTTCTAGCGCCGAAAACAGTCGATAAACTTACGTTAGGCATTAGTAAACAAGACGTTGCCATTTTAATGGGGACAAGCTTATTAAGCCCCATGTTTAATAATAATCGCTGGGATTATGCATATACCCGACGCAAAGGCTCTACCTCCAACACCGTGCGCCATATCAGCCTCTATTTTTCTCACGATAGACTCTCAAAAATTGAAATGTAAGATATCACCCATAAAACGCTTTGAGTGCACGATAAAATTTTAAAGCACGTGGACTTAAGCCCTGATCATAGTAGTGCTGAACTTGGGCGCAGACGGCTTGTTTAAAGCCTGAGATATCCACTGCCCCACCGCTTAAATTGTCAAGACTTAATTGAAACGGATAATTTGTCGCCTCAGATAAAATCCATTCCAAAGCTTGTGGCTTAATTTCTACGTGTTGAAACAAAAGTTGTTGCGCCTCTGTTCGACCATCCGGCGCATACCAATAGCCATAATCAACCAGTTGACGGCGCTTGGCTCCAGCAATCAACCAATGTGCGCATTCATGTAAAGCACTACTAAAAAATCCGTGCGCAAACACAATTTGATGATAGGGTGTGCATCGATCAGCAGGTAAATATACCGGCTCTTCATCGCCTTTGACCAAACGCGTATTATAGTTTATTTCAAAACAATCACTAAAAATGTGAATTAAATCTTGATAATGATGCATATTGTTAATCGCTTTACACCAATTTTTGACGCAAGCCTGCACGTTGTCGTCTTTTTTCCTTAGGATCACTCAGTAAAGGACGATAGATTTCAACGCGGTCACCAGGTCTTACCTCTGTATTGAGCGTAACAGATTTTGAAAAAATACCGACAGGCAGCCCAAGGGTTTCAGGATAAACCTGAAATATATTAGATTGACGCAAAATATCTTCCACTGTAAGCCCATGAACATAGGGCAACACCGCATGAAAAATTTCACCATCTATCGGAATATAAACAAGTTCAATCT
>CAMDJY010000073.1 GCA_945901145.1 Legionella genomosp. 1
TTTTTTTGGCTTTTTTTGCAGCTTCAATTCCAACGTCATCAAAATCCGTTGCAAATAACACCTTCTTGTACATAATGATCTCCTTTTCATAAGTTTCTACATCATACCTGCTCTTGATGCTAACAACAATTAGTATAGTAAAAACCATGCATTCTCGCTAGAAAATAGCGTATGATATTTAAAATATGAAGCTTAGAGTCATTTTATGAAAAATATGAAAAAAAAGATTTTATTGATGTCATGTTTATTACTTTCAGGATGTATCGGCAGCAACACAGACCCACTGGAGCCTCGTCAAATCATCGCATCACCTCAAAACAAATGGATTCATTGGGATGAAAATCCACCCGTTGATGTCAGTCAAGAGGAAGTTCAAACCGGATCCATATGTCCCAAACGCTATTTAGATTAATGCTCATTCACCCGTTCTCTGGAAGACTCAGTAATTCCAATCTCTGTTCTTTGATACGATTACTCTCATCGACAAAAATGACCGTTGGAGACCAAGCAGGACAAAATTCATTTTCTAACTGAATAAAAGAAGCGATAATAATAATATCTCCTGGCGTCACCAAATGTGCAGCTGCGCCATTAACACAGACCGCTTCTGAATTTGGATACCCTTCAATGGCGTAAGTCTCAAACCGAGTACCAGCAGTGACATTCCAAACGTGAACAGATTCGTTAGGTAAGATATTGGCAGCTTCGAGTAACTCTGGAGATATCGTAATACTGCCTTCATAACTTAAATCAGCGTGCGTCACCGTCGCGCGATGAATCTTTGATTTAAGCATACGTCTTGTATAATACATAATAACAATAAAAAATCAAAAAACTAGACGACTTCAACTTCTTCAGCTTGAGGACCTTTTTGACCTTGACCTGCTTTAAACAAAACAGCAGCTCCTTCTTGAAGCGTTTTAAATCCGCTACCAGAAATTGCGCTAAAATGCACAAAGTAATCTTTACCATTGGATTCAATAAAACCAAATCCCTTACTTTCATTAAACCACTTCACTGTACCACGTACTTTATCTGCCATCTTCTTACTCCTTACCAATAAAAAATTAACACTCTATTCTCAACTAGAATGGATGAATCTGTCAAGCATTGTTTGGCTCATCTCTAATTTTGTCTTTATGATCAATCTAGTTTTTCCTGATGATTACAACCAGGTCGAGGACATATTATTTGTTTGCCTGCACGCTTGGTTTCTTTAATCGTTAAAATCGGCCAAGCACATTCAGGACAAGGTTGTGCAACCGGTTCATTCCAAATTGCATAATCACAACTCGGGTAACGCGCACATGAGTAAAATATTTTTCCTTTACGCGATTTGCGCTTTAGGATATGTGCTTCATTACATTTAGGACAATCTACCCCTGTATCCTCTGGTTTTTCGATTGGCTCCATAAATTTACATTCTGGATAACTACTGCAACCAATAAAGCGTCCATATCGACCGGTTTTAATATGCAGCTCACGGTGACAGTCAGGACATTGACGCCCCTCAACCACTTGATTGGCAACTGGCTCCCCCGGTGTCGTACTCAAGTCTTGTGTATAATCACAGTCAGGATATCCAGTACAGCCAATAAATCGACCGCGTTTACCCAATCGGATTGCCAAAGGCTTTTCACATTTAGGACATTTATCATCCAAAGTTTCAGTGGTGACATCTTTGCGCTGAATCTGCTCATCAATCGTTTCAATTTGTTTAACAAACGGCCGCCAAAACTCTTCTAGAATTGGAATCCATTCCTTTTCTCCACGAGCAATAGCATCTAAAGTATCTTCAAGCTGAGCGGTAAATTGATAATCGACATAAGTTGTAAAATAATTTGTTAAAAACCGACTAACAATGCGGCCAACATCCGTTGGAAAAAATCGCTTTTTCTCAACAATTGCATATTCACGCTGTTGCAAAGTATGAATAATCGCAGCATAAGTTGAAGGACGACCAATTTCAAATTCTTCAAGAGCTTTAACTAAAGAAGCTTCTGAATACCGCGGCGGCGGTTCCGTAAAATGTTGGGTGACCCCAATATCATGAAGCGTAATCACCTCGCCAACTGAAAAAGCTGGAAGCCGACTATTTTCAGCTTCTTCTTTTTCTTTGGAATCATCCTGACTTTCTTCATAGACAGATAAAAAGCCAGGAAACACAATCGTTGAGCCATTGGCTCGGAATTGATTAGCCTCTCCTGTGATAAAATCCACAGCGACAGTATCCACTAAAGCATCGGTCATTTGTGAGGCAAGTGTTCTTTTCCAAATCAGACTGTAAAGCTTGAATTGGTCAGATGTCAAAGCAGCTTGCACCATTTCCGGGGAACGTTTAATCGACGTCGGTCGAATCGCCTCATGCGCTTCTTGTGCATTTTTAGACTTGGTTTTGTATATGCGTGGCTGTTCAGGACAATGCTTTTGATCAAAACGTTCACGGATATAGGCACGAATTTCATCAATGGCATCTTTTGATAAAGCAACTGAATCGGTTCGCATATAACTAATGAGACCAACCGTGCCGGAACCAATATCGATCCCTTCATAGAGCTGCTGGGCAACCATCATAGTTTTTCTAGCGGTAAACCCAAGTTTTCTTGCAGCTTCTTGTTGTAAGGTAGAGGTAATAAACGGTGCGGCAGGTTGACGCTTACGCTGCTTTTTTTCAACCTGAAGAACAGTCAACTGACCCTTTGCTTCATCGAGTAATGCTGTTTTAATTATATGGGCGTGCGTCTCATCAACAACACTAAACTGTTGTTGTTTATTGCTATGGTAATGCGTTAAACGCGCGTCAAATTCAATTTTATCATGCTCACACCGAGCAAACACTTTCCAAAACTCTTGCGAAACAAACCTCTCAATCTCTTCTTCACGTTCGACAATCAATCGCAAGGCAGGGCTTTGAACACGACCTGCAGATAACCCTCTTCGTACTTTTTTCCAAAGTAACGGCGACAAATTGAAACCAACCAAATAATCAAGTGCCCGTCGGGCCTGCTGAGCATTCACAAGGTTCATCGCAATCTCTCGAGGATGACGAATCGCTTCTTGAATAGCTGATTTAGTAATTTCGTTAAAAAAGATACGTTGAACTTGCTTGCCTTCCAGTAATTTTCGCTCTTTCATCAGCTCATAAACATGCCAAGAAATCGCTTCTCCCTCTCGATCAGGGTCAGTTGCGAGCAATAAAGCTTCGGCTTTTTTTAATGCTTTCGCGATCAATTCAACATGACGTGCATTCCGCTCGATCATCTTATAGGTGATTGAAAAATCACGTTCAGGCTCGACAGATCCCTTGCGAGCAGGAAGATCTCGAACATGACCATAAGATGCTAATACCTCATAATCATTCCCCAGATATTTTTGAATAGTTTTTGCCTTTGCTGGCGATTCCACAATTAGGAGGTATTTACTCATCCAAGATAAACCTTTTCATTCATTCATGCCTTAATTTAATTGAGCGCAAAGCCATGTTCTTTTTGATAAATAACTAAATCAAAAAAAGCCAATTGCTCAGGATCAAACGTGGTTGCCATCGTGTGACGGACAATCCATTTTGTTTCACTCAATTCAATCACCCGTGACTCAGAAAACATCAATCGGTTAATAATCAATTCCATAATATCCGCGGGAATAACCCCCCAGGTCATCAACTGATACAAAAATTGATAACTTGCCTTGCTGAGTCGCATCTGTTCGTCTGACGTAAACACACGAAAACCATGTGAGGATGGGCTTTTTAATAGAGCCATCTGCACAACATTTTTTTTAGTTAACGCTGAATTTAAAGCATCTGGATAATATTCTTTTATTTGTGCTAATGTTTTTTCAAAAAAAACCAGAAGTAAATCAAACAAGCTATCTTCTTCTTTCATAACATACACCTCACATAACCACCAGGCAGCGATTGCACAAGACCATCTAATTCTAACTCAACCAAATGACAGATAATATCTTCTACAGGCCATCCAATTTTTACAACTAATTGATCCACCGAAATTAATTCATCTCCTAAATAATCAAGAATACTCTTGTCATTTTTATTAATATTATCATTACTCTCATTTCTATCATTATATCGAGTTTTTAACACTTGTTTTTTTAAATTCTTTTTACAATATTTTTCGCTAGAAAAATCTTCTAACACGTCTGCAACGGATGTAATCAGTTTTGCCCCCTGCTGGAGCAAATAGTGACACCCAGCTGATTGTATATTCCTAATTGAGCCTGGTATCGCCAAAACATCGCGATCTTGCTCTAACGCTAACCGTGCTGTCAAAAGAGAACCACTTCGAACTGCGGACTCAACAACCAGTGTGGCTAATGATAATCCACTTATTATACGGTTTCTTCTTGGAAAATGTCCAGCAACCGGTGGGCACTTCAAGGGAAACTCACTTAAAATAAGACCATTTTCGACAATTTGTTTTGCTAGTTTCGCATGTTGTCGTGGATAAATGCAATCTATTCCTGTTCCCATCACTGCAATTGTTTTTCCAGATGCAGCAATCGAACCTTCATGAGCACGCGCATCAATGCCACGTGCCAAACCACTCACAATCGTCACCTCTGCCTTGGCAATCTCATAAGCAAATTGCCAAGCGATTTCCCCACCTGATACCGAAGGTTTTCTCGTGCCGACAATTGCAAGCGTAGGCTGTAAAAAAGCCTGAAAATCACCTTCAGCATATAAAACGGGCGGTGGATCATGAATCTGTTTTAATAAATACGGATAAGTGTCATCTGAATCAACCCAGGTGATGAGCTTACGGTTAGCTTGTGCTGCCTCCCATTCAAAATCTTGATCAACGCATGAAACATTGATGGCTGATAATATTTCCGCAACGCGTCTTGAGCACCCAGCATGAATTTTTTCCTGAACAGACAATTGAAAAAAATCATCAAGCACAGGCCAGCGTTGTATTAATTTAACCATCGTGCGTGAGCCTATGCCCGGCATCCGGTTTAAAGCCAATAGGTAAAATTTATTGTCCATGATATACTGAGCGATATCTTCCGTGTATCGTTATGATTTATCATTTATACTACGCTTTAATTTTATGTAAACCAAATTAATTATGACAATACGAAGAATTATCTATTTACCAGACCCACGTCTTAGAAAGAAAAACGCCGAGGTGAAAATTTTTGATGCACAATTAGATACTTTAATTGAAGACATGTTTGAGACTATGTACCATGCTCACGGTGTCGGACTTGCTGCCCCTCAAATTGGTGTCAATTTAAGATTATCTGTCATCGATGTATTAGGCGATAAAACCCAACAATTAGTCATCATCAACCCTGAGATTATTGCCATGGAAGATGAGATGGAATATATGGAAGGTTGTTTATCAGTACCTGGATCTTATGACACGGTGATTCGAGCCAAACGAGTCACCGTGCGTGCTTTAGACAGAACCGGTAAACCCTTTGAAATCACTGCAGACAAGCTCTTAGGAGAATGCTTACAACATGAAATTGATCATCTCCATGGCAAATTATTTATCGATAAGCTTTCTCCAATCAAACAAGCGATGATTCGAAAAAAACTTGAAAAATTCAAACGAAATAAAATCAAACATCATGACTAAACTTAACCTCGGTTTTGCAGGAACACCAACATTTGCTATTCCCTGCCTGGAAGCCTTATACCACTCTGAACATAACATCAAAGCCGTATATACCCAACCGGATAGACCCGCGGGTCGCGGCCGAAAAATGCAGGCTTCAGCCGTTAAACAATGGGCAGAAGCGCATGCTTTGCCAATTTATCAACCGCTAAATTTCAAAGACGAAGCCGCACAGACAACACTTACAAACTTAAATTTAGATCTCATGGTTGTCATTGCCTATGGCTTGATTTTACCTACTCGCATTTTAGCCATACCGAGACTCGGCTGTATTAATGTTCACGGCTCCCTACTACCACGTTGGCGAGGCGCCTCACCGATTCAGCAATCCATTTTACATGGAGACGCAGAAACTGGTATAACCATTATGCAAATGGACAAAGGCATGGATACTGGCAATATTTTTATGAAAGTCACCACACCGATTGGTCTTGAAGATACAGCAGAAAGCCTACAAAATAAGTTAGCCGAACTCGCCATTCAACCACTTCTTGAAACGATTAGCCAGCTTGCAACCTCAAATCTAAAAGCCACACCACAAAATCATGCTGAAGCAACGTATGCGCCAAAACTCACAAAAGAAGAAGCACAGATTCATTGGCACGATTCAACCCAGATCATTCATCAAAAAATTCGTGGTTATTATCCTTGGCCAATTGCCTATACCCATCTCAACAATACAGTCATGCGGATTCACCATGCTTCAATCGTTCACTATCCCCATCAAGCCAAACCGGGAACTTTATTGGCGATCAATCACCAAGGTTTGGTGATTGCAACATCTGATGGCGCAATTCAAATTGAAGTCATTCAATTTCCCGGAACAAAAGCCATGTCAGTGGCCGATTGGCTTTGCGCCGATCGAGAAATCGCTATCGGTGTCCTGTTCCAATGAAAAAAAATGATCGAAAAGAAGCATTAAACACTTTAATCATTGTTTTTAAGCAAAAAATACCCTTAGGAACGCTGACGACAAATCTCACCCCTTTTTCTCGAGAACTCTGTTATGGCGTTTGTCGACATTATTTTCGCTTAGAGGCCATCGCCAATAGCTTATTAACAAAAAAACCCAAAGGTTTAGACATTTGGATCTGTCTATTAATGGGTCTCTATCAATTGCATTTTCAGAAGCGCCCAGATTATGCGGTGGTCCAAGAAACCGTCGCATTACTCTCAGGCAAACAAGCATGGGCAAAAAGTTTACTTAACGCCGTGCTGCGTAACTACTGTCGCAACAAAGACAACTTAATTGAAAATATACAAAACCAACCTGCCTACCTTTATGGTCATCCATCTTGGTTGATACAACGCATACAAACTGCATGGCCCAAACATTGGGAAGCCATTCTCAAAGCCAATGATGAACACCCACCCATGAGTTTACGCATTAATATTCAAAAAACAAATATGAGCCAATATTTAGAACGTTTAAAAAATATGGATACGCTAGGACACCCTCATCCACATGCAAAACAAGCCATTCTTTTAGATAAACCTTGCGATGTCTATTTGTTACCAGGTTTTGCTGGTGGGGATTGTTCCATACAAGATACTTCAGCACAACTTGCAGCATCTTTATTAAATTTAAGCCCAGGTTTACGCGTGCTTGATGCATGCAGCGCGCCTGGCGGCAAGACCTGCCATCTTTTAGAAACAGAACCCAACCTAAAAATCTGTGTTGCAGTCGATATTGACGACAAACGTTTA
>CAMDJY010000074.1 GCA_945901145.1 Legionella genomosp. 1
CCCAGCAAAATCAACCAACTCCAAAACAATTGCCGATACAGATGTGTTGCTTGTAAAGATAATACAGCAAGAATAAACCCTAAAAATCCACTGCCTGCATCGCCCATAAAAATCCGAGCAGGTGGCCAGTTAAATAACAAAAATCCAAATACACTTGCGGCAAGAACTAATGGCAGAACCATTAAACCAGGATCACCACATAACCAATCAATCAGTGCCGCGCCTAAACAGACACAAATGGCTTCACTTGCGGCTAAACCATCAAGTCCATCCATGAAATTATAAAAATTAATAAACCAAATAAAATAAAAAAAGCCCAGAATATTAGCCCATATTCCAACAGGGAGCAACCAAATACCAACAATAATCTCAGGAAACCCATGCATCCAATATAAAGCTAAAATTGCTGCCAAAGCATGGCCTAATAAGCGCCAACTGACTGGAAGATGGTCATGATCATCTAAAAAACCGAGTGTTGCCACAAAAACACCTGCGCTCATCAAGGCAATACTGCCTTGTGGCGTTAAAAATCCTAAAGCATGCAAGCTTGGCACTGTCATAATAATTGAAATCACAAAAGCAACGCCGCCGCCTCGTGGGATTGGAATTTTATGAGAGCTTCGATGATTTGGAATATCTAACACATTTCTCATCACAGCATAACGAAAAAAAAGCCATGTCAGTATCCAAGAAACAACACTCACGATGACTAATAAAAAAATCATTTAAAAGCCAGTTTAAAAATTTAATTGAATATGATGGGGCCTTCCTTCTGAATGATCAACTCATTTTATTAAATTTATTGAAAATGAATCGTCACCGTCCTCGTATCGATATAAGAACCCTCCCAAGGTCTTTGATAACGAAAAATCATTTCAGTACAAGACGGGCTCTCAGCATCTGCTGTTCGCTCAAAAACAAACAGCATTTTACCTGGAGATCCCATTAGGATCGGCTTGTTGGCAACATATTCATGCTTCACATGACTAAAATGTTTTTTATCAAAACGAATAACTTGCCACTGATAACCAGTTGTCGGATTTGCAGGAAGTGAAATTGTGAACCTTGTGGCTTTTTTATCTACCGTCATCTCAAGACTTTCGGCATTAGCCACGAAGGCACACAATATCATCAAAAGTGTCGTCACAATCTGCATATAGATTCATCCCTCATGATGCAGATTGTGTTTTAGTAACACTTGATTTTTTAGTCTTAGTTTTAGCAGGTGGTGTCTCAGTGGGAATCACATCACATGTTCCACCACCTTCATAACATCCACAATAAGAACAACAATCGCGTCGGCATAACATCAAACCCACAATGAACATTCCTAGTATGCCAAAGCCATTTAATGTCAATAGAGTCAATAACGTTGCAACGATTATAAATATCGCACCAGCAATTTTTGCACGATGATGCGTCCAACATGCTGTACCGCATTTTTCACTATCGTCTTTCATGTAAATCTCCTTGAATAGACGCAATTAAGGCGTCTTTTAGTAATATTATCCCTACAGTATTGATATTAGACCAATTTGAGAAAAAATCAGATATTTTCATGCAAAAATTTAAAACCTTGCTACGCTTATAAGAAGTTCAATCACGAGTACACATCATGTCAATGCTTCTTCATCTTGCAAAATTTACTTTATTTTTGTCTGTGTCATATGCTGCGTATTCAGAAGTTTCGCGAGAAATTGCCATTACCATTGATGATTTGCCCTTTGTGGCTGCTTCTTACAAAAACGAAGCAGCCATTCAACGTACGCATGATCGTTTTATGGAAATTCTTCAAGCCTTGGTGAATCACCAAGTCCCTGCCACTGGGTTTGTCATTGGGGGGGCAATTGGACGTGGAGAATGGGAATTACTTGAAGCATTTCATCAAGCCGGATTTACCATTGGCAACCATACATATACGCATTTAAATCTAAATCAAACTTCAGCAGATCGATATATTTCAGATATTGCCCGTACAGATAAAAAATTAACATCGCTTTTATCTCATCCTAAGTATTTCAGATATCCTTACTTAGCAGAAGGCAAAGGTGCAACGAAAAATCTAGTCCAAGACTACTTAAGTAAAAATGATTATGTGATTGCTCCGGTCACGATTGATAGCAAAGATTACCGCTTCAACGAGGAACTGTATCACGTTGCATACCGCTCACGTCCGGACTATATTCCTCGATTAAAAGAACGTTATTTAGCTTACATTTGGCAGCAAACAGAGCGTGCTGAAAAACAAGCAAATGGCAAGCCCGTCAAACAAATTTTGTTATTACACGCAAATTTATTAAATAGCCACTGTTTAAATGACATTTTAGACATGTATCAAGCTCACGGTTATAAATTTATTACGTTACAAAAAGCTCTATCCAATCCAGCACCTGCCATTGTAGCCCCTGTTCCAGTCGAAGAAGATACAAAATCATCAACCATGGAGCAAGCTGATCGTTCTTTTTGAGCGCACGTTATTGCGCTCATACGCTTGTTTCGAGATAATCGTTTTTTTACTTAAGACACATCATTATGAATAGAACCGTATTCTGTCAAAAACTCAAACATGATTCAGAGGGATTCGCATCACCACCCTTTCCTGGCCCTCTAGGAGAAAGAATTTATCAGCATATTTCTATCACAGCGTGGAAGCAGTGGTTAAATCACCAGACCACTTTAATTAACGAATACAGATTAAGTTTAATTGATGCCAAGGCACGAGAATTTTTGCAAGAAGAAATGGAAAAATATTTCTTTGGCGAAGGCTCCCAAGCCCCACAAGGATTTTCACCAGAAAAATCAGAAAAAAACTAAAAATTCCACTTGACTCAAAATGAATCTCGGCGTCTAATACAACCCTTGTTGGCCAGATAGCTCAGTCGGTAGAGCAAAGGACTGAAAATCCTTGTGTCGCTGGTTCGATTCCAGCTCTGGCCACCATATAAATCAATAGGTTATGTGGTGGCGCCCGAATTCACCAGAAGATAAATAAAAAAATGTAACCAGTTTGTAACCGCATTTACTGGGTCTTTCCCATAGAGTCCTTATAATGGTATATAATATATATAACATACCTGATATCAATTAATTCATGCCCATACTTGAAGACCTCAAATCACCTTTGATAGAAGAAAATGAAAATGGGACCTATTCGATTACGTTTTATTATCAATCCCCTGATCCTTCTTTGAATCCAATCGTTACATTAGACTCTAGTGATTTACACGAATGGATGATTGATAAAACCACGGGACTAGTTAGGGCGTTTGATCGTGATGAAGCAACCGGTTTATACTCATTAAAGCTTGATGGTATTCCCTCAGCCCCATTTTTTGCCACCTATGGCTTCAAAGTTAAAAATGGGACTGAAGAACATTTTGTACATGATGCTGCGAATAAAGAGTCATTGAAAATCCGTAAACTTAATTTATCAACTAAAGAAGATCCAACGATAGAAAATATCGTTGACCAAACAACCTCATATATTAGACTCCAAGACGCTAAACTTCCAGATTGGATTGATATTCAACCATCTTCAAAAATTGTAGGAACAGTGACTCATAAAAAATTTGGAGATAACTCTGTAACTGGGACGCCTCGTCAAGAGAGAGACGTGTGGGTGTATGAGCCGGAGGGGTTTAAGGATTTAAAAAAGAGTGACAAAAAAGTGATATTTATGCTTGATGGAAAAGATATGTGTGAACGGCTAGTTCCTTATATTGACAAAACCCCCGAGCTATCTAACACAGCAATTGTTTTCATTAACCCTGGAGAATATGAACCGCCGATTCCTGGGCGTGTTCAAGAATATTATTGGAATGAAGAAGAAAGTACGGATTTTGTTAACGTACTGGCGAATGATTTGATCCCACATTACGTTCAGGAATTAGGAGTAGCGAACAGGAATGTGATTTTAGAAGCGCATAGTTTAGGCGCGTTTCCTATGATTACTGTTGCAAAAAAAATCCCTGACAAAATTGGTGGATTAAATTTAATCTCTCCTGCTTTAAATCAAAAAGGAGAATTATTTCCCACACCCCCAAATCCGGAGTTAAAAAAAATACCTATATCGATCCAAATCGGCCAACTAGAAAATGCAGGGCCACCGATTGCTCATAGACAATATCAACGTATGGCCGATGAATCTAGATTGGAAGCAACTAAAAGCCTCCATCAAGCGCTTCAAGATAGTGAGTACAGGGTAGAGCCAGAGCTCAGGATTAATGTATATGGACATGATTCCATACATGTATATGAGGGAACGGTTAAAGGAGTGCAATTTATTCAAAATTGCCAATCAAAAGCAGATACAGCAACGATTGCTCAGACCAGAAGCATGAAAAGCAGACTAAATGAAGTCATAAATAGAGGAGTTTCTTCCAGTGATAAGGCAAAACAGAAATCTCATACTGAATCTACTGAATCTAGTACACCCTCACCTCTTTCCATTACTCCTAAGCTTAAACTTTAAAACTTGGTATTTTTTATCATGCTATTCTGAGGAATATCTTATTAGTACAAAACTCGAACCATAGGGTTCACGTCTTGCCTTTTTTCTACTCAATGACAAAAGGCAAGACGTGAACCCCATAGTTGCTTATAAAATAAACGAACAACAAGATTTAGACCACTTGGAAGAGTATTTTAATAGTGATTATGCAACTCAGGCCTGTGTGAATATTTTAAACTACCTTCATCACCCATCAGTTGCTAAATAGAGTGAAATCTTTACCCAGTCTGTAATAGCCCACAAGGGGGATTATCAACTAATCATGATTACTTTTTATTTGTTGTTGCATCGCTAATAATTTTGCAAAATACCCATTTTTCTTCTGCAACTCATCAATGGTCCCGTCTTCAATAATTTGACCGTGATCAAAAAATAAAATGCGGTCCATTGTCATGATGGTTGATAGCCGATGCGCAATAACAATCACGGTTTTGTTTTTCATAACAGCTTTAAGTGCATCTTGAATTTCTTGTTCAGTGACAGAATCCAGTGCAGACGTCGCTTCATCCAAAACTAGAATCGGCGCATTTTTTAGAATAGCACGTGCTATGGCAATGCGTTGACGTTGCCCACCAGAAAGCGTAATTCCTCTTTCTCCAACTACAGATTGATACTTATCAGGAAGTTGATTGATGAATTCATCACATTTTGCCAACTTTGCAGCTTTGACAACAGCTTCATCAGATGCCTTTGTATCACCATAACGTATGTTATCCATGATGGTTCGATGAAATAACTCTGTATTTTGAGGAATGAGCGCCATATTGTTCATTAAGCTGTCACGAGTGACGGTGTTGATAGGTTGATTATCTATGCTGATCTCTCCTTGTTGCACATCATACAACCGAAACAATAAATTGATTAAAGTGGTTTTTCCTGCCCCCGAATAACCAACCAAACCAACTTTCTGTTTTGGCTCAATGGTGAGATTAAATTTTTTAAAGATCAATTTGTTTGCGTCATAACCAAAACTGACCTCTTTAAAACGAATTTTCTCTTCTGTTATACGCAGAGGCACTGCATTTTCATTATCTTGAACATCGTGTGAGGCAATAATAACATTTAAGGCTTGTTGGCATTTGCCAATGTTTTTAGAGAATTCAGGCATTTGATCATTTAACCCACTGATCATATTAGAAGTTGTAATAGATAATCCTAAAATGAATGCAAAATCACCCGCGGTTAACGAGCCTTGTACACGAAAATAAATTAACCCCACCATCAACAAGGCGATGAAAATCATATAAATAATATTTAGATTAAACGAAATAAACATGATGTGTTTTTGCAACAACTTATCTTTTTGTCCAACCGCATTAAACACAGCTTCAATACGATTTGTCTCATGAGTCGTGTTTGAAAAAATCTTAGCGCTCACAATATTGGAAATACTATCCACTAATTGCCCCGTTACTCGGCTTTTTTCTTCGGCAAAATCGTGAGCAAAAGACGTTGTTTTTCTATTTAAAAGATAACCATTAATAATAAGTGCGATGACTCCAACGAATAAGATGATAGAAAAATAAACATGGACTGTCGCCAATAAAGCAAGTGATATAATCAGCATAAACAGATTGCCACAAATATACTGATTAAAGGATAAAATCATAGATTCAATCCCTTCTGAGACACTTTGCGTCTTATTCGCGAGATCGCCTGAAAAATTTCGTTGAAAAAAAGAAACAGAATGTTTCGTTAAATGCTTAAAGAGAGCAACAGAAATCTCAGTTCTCAACTTAGGGAACAAGTGCATGGTAATCAATTGATATATGCGAAAAGCGATGTTGTGCGTTAAAGTAATTAAGAGGACATAAAACGTCGCAGGATAAATAATTGCCTTTAAAAATAGAGTCGTATTATCTGCATGTAATGTAGCTGTATCAATAATAACCTTCAAAAGATAAGGTGCTAATGCAAATTCAAAAGCAGCTACAACATTGATTAATACATATCCAGACATTGAAAATAGGTGGTGACGTAAGAAAAACCAAATAAATGGCATTAAACGTTCTGGCATTGGATTATCTAGAGCTCTGCTTGCCATAATTATCCTCCTTCGATTGTGCCTTATAAATTTAAAGCGCAATTACAGCCCCGGGGAGCAATGGAACAGCCAAACCGACTGCACTGGTCGTTCTTCGGTTTAAATATCTATGCCTCAATGGCCCTCATAACTTTATTAACATCTTCATCAACAATTTTATTGATTTCAGAATCATGATCTGAGCTACCAACAGATTCAACAATCAAGGTAGCGACTTCTTCATAAAAAGCATCTCGTTCGCGATGTTGTTTTTCCAAAAAATTCTTCATATCATCCACCGGAAGCGATGGAACCCGTCCATTTTCCATACGACTCAGTTGAGTTGGAATGGAGACTTTCAAATAAACAACGAATTCCGAGGATAACAATTTTCGACATTGTTCGCTTGATACAACACATTCTTCCAATAAAACGACAACATTTTCTTTTCCGATACAGTGAGAAATAATGTCTGCTTGACTGCGATTAAACGCTGCCTCCCCTTGCTCGCCTAGAATATCTCGTGTTTGTCGGCCAATGTAACGCTCAATACTTGGATTTGCATCGACGAGTTGCCATTCTAATTTTTTAGCTAACGCTTCGGTAAATATAAACTTGCCTGCACCCATATGACCGACAATGAAAATACGTTTAGGCTTGTTCATTTTATATACTCCTAAGTTAATCTCAAAAAATGCTGCAAAAACTTCCGTTAGTTATTTTTTCCGCGCACGTAATAACCTGCCAACGCCATTACCAACCCCATTCCACTACTCATGGCTATACCAACCTGAGGTGAGTCTGAGTGAAAGGC
>CAMDJY010000075.1 GCA_945901145.1 Legionella genomosp. 1
TGTAAGCGTGTATTTTCGATAGTAATTGGCTCTTCACGTTGTCCAACCAGACCGATTAATCCTTGTGTCAATGGAATTCTGACTGCAGTTGCAGCCAGGTTTTTTAATCCCGCTGTTGCAATCAGAACATATTCAGAATGCTTATTGTCAATGAGAAAAACAGATACAGCATCAATGCTCAGTGCTTTTTGTACACGCTCGACAAGTGTGGTCAGCGCATCTGATAAGTGATTCGCAGTTGTTACATCTTGTACGATTTGTTTCAATATCTTTAGCATGAATTTTTAGCGACCATAGTGTCCTTTTTTGCGACGCGCGCCAAAAAGTGAATGATGTTTTTTAAGAAACGGCTCTAGTTCTTTAAGTGATTCAGCATAGACTTGTTTTTTGAAAAAAATCACTTGTTCAGGGGGCGCGTGGTAATCAATCCATCGCCAACTATCAAACTCAGGGGAGTCGCTTAAATCTAAGCGAATTTTTTGTTCGCTTGCAGTGAGCCTTAGTAAATACCATTTTTGTTTTTGTCCAATGACTAAAGGGGTGGTCCCATGTCGTAAATATTGTTTAGGTAATTTATAGCGTAACCAACGTTTGGTGACGCCTAAGATTTCAATATCTTGGCGTTCTAGTCCAATTTCTTCACGTAGCTCGCGCAACATAGCCTCTTCTGATAATTCACCTGTGGCGAGACCTCCTTGGGGAAATTGCCAAGCATCGTGTCCGTGGCGTTTACCCCAAAAGACACGATTCGACTCATTAACCAAAATGATACCTACATTCAACCGATACCCGGCACGATCAATCACCATGGTGATACTTTAGTCTAACTCTTGAATCTTCTGATTTTTCCACAAAAAATTGTGAATATCTATCATAATTCGCATCTAAACCTAAATTAAGGTTAAACTTTAAGATGTTATTTATTTTTTTTGTTTCTGAGGCTATCTATCACTATGCGTAAAAAAAAGAAAACCATTCTAATTTTGAATACGGGAGGAACGATTAGTAGTGTTCAAACAGACCATGGTCTTCAGCCGGCAATAGGAGGCGTTGCACATGCCTTGAAAAGCATTTCTGTTTTGACACATCCTGATATGCCAAATTATATCATCAAAGAATATCAGCCTTTACTCGATTCTTCTAATATGACCCCCATGCAATGGAATCAAATTGCTGAAGATATTGCTAGCGTTTATGATGAAGTTGATGGGTTCGTGATTTTTCATGGTACTGATACGATGGCTTATACTGCCTCGGCATTGTCTTTTATGTTAGAAAATTTGCATAAGCCCGTTATTTTAACGGGTTCTCAGATTCCGTTATCCGATGTACGTAACGATGCAATAGATAACGTTGTGAGCTCGCTTTGGTTTGCAGCACACGCACCGTTGCATGAAGTTTGTATTTATTTTAATCAAAAATTATTTCGTGGTAATCGTACTCAAAAAGTCAGTTCTTCGCGTTTTAATGCATTTGACTCACCGAATTTTCCACATTTAGCTGATGTGGAAATTGATGTTTCCATGCGTAAACATCTTTTGCTGCCTTTATCAAGTGAGCCGTTTCAGCATCAGTTGATTCATTCGCATCGCATTGCGAATTTTCGTTTATTTCCAGGGTTTTCTTCAGAGGTGTTTTATCATTTATTAAGCCAACCGCTTGATGGTTTAATTTTAGAAACTTATGGTGCTGGTAATGCGCCTAATTATGATGCGATGTTTTTGAAAGAACTAAAAAATGCATGTGACCGTGGCATGATTATTATCAATACGAGTCAGTGTCAGCATGGATCAGTGGCTATGGGTCAATATGAGACAGGATATACATTAAAAGCCGCGGGCTTGATCAGTGGCTATGATATGACTACGGAGGCGGTGCATTGTAAGTTGTTATATTTACTTAGCAAATATAAAGATCAAGACATCATTAAAAACAAAATGCAGAAAAATCTGGTTGGTGAGTTAGGATAAGAAAGTCTTAATTTTTTATGATAGGCTTAGTTTAAATTATTTGGGGGTGATCTATCTATGTCATTACATGTGGTTATTTTAGCGGCAGGCCAAGGCAAACGTATGCAGTCAGCGCTGCCGAAAGTTTTACATCCAATTGCCGGTCAGCCGATGTTAAAACGTGTGGTTGAGACTGCGTGTCGGTTGAATCCAGAGCGTATTCATGTGGTCATTGGTCACGGGGGTGCACAAATTCAGCAAGCATTGTCGGACTTACCTGTTGCCTGGGTGGTACAAAAAGAACAGCTGGGCACAGGGCATGCAGTGATGCAAGCATTGCCGATGATTCCATTGGCAAGTGATATATTGATTTTATACGCAGATGTGCCTCTGATTGATCAGCAAGAATTAGAAAAGCTCATTTCTCCCGTCCGCTCAGGGCATGCGTCGTTGGCTTTGTTGTTATTATCTGCAGAAGATCCAACAGGCTTAGGTCGGATTGTTCGCAATGAGGTACAACAGATTCAAGCGATTGTTGAGGAAAAAGATGCAAATGAGCTGCAGAAGCAAATTCGTGAAATCTATACTGGCATTTGTTGTGCACGTGCAGAAGATTTAGCCCGTTGGTTGCCGCAGTTAAATGCGGCAAATGCTCAGCAAGAATATTATTTGACTGAAATTATTGCGATGGCGGTGAAGGAGCGGAAAACTATAGATTCGATTCACGCAGCTGACTCATTGACTGTCCAAGGGGTTAATGATCGGGTTCAATTAAGTCAATTAGAGCGTGCATTTCAACTCAAGCAAGCAAAACGCTTACTTCTAGCCGGGGTGACTTTAGCGGATCCAGCACGGATTGATATTCGAGGTCAGCTCACCTGTGAGCGTGATGTTTTTATTGATGTGAATGCAGTTTTTTCTGGTGATGTATGTTTGGGTGAAGGCAGTCATATTGGCCCGAACTGTTCATTGCATGATGTGACTATTGGCAAGAATTGTTATATTCACGCCAATAGTGTTCTTGAGGATTGTCAGGTCGGTGATGCATGCCAAATCGGCCCTTTTGCGCGACTCAGGCCTGGCACAGAACTTGGGCGTGGCTGCAAAATTGGTAATTTTGTGGAAACGAAGAAAGCAGTATTTGATGCAGGCAGCCAGGCAAGTCATTTAAGTTATTTAGGTGATGTGACCATTGGTAAAGCCGTTAATATTGGCGCAGGTACGATTACTTGTAATTATGATGGCATGAATAAACATCAGACGATTATTGAAGATGGTGCTTTTATTGGCTCTGACACGCAATTAGTCGCTCCCGTGACCATTGGAAAAAATGCAACCATAGGTGCCGGCAGTACCATTCGAAAATCAGCACCTGCAGAAGAGCTAACCCTCACTGAATCTAAGCAAAAAACGGTCTATGGTTGGGTTCGGCCTAAGAAAAAGGAATATGTTGAACATCAAGAGTAGGCATCATTTTTTGTTTTGGGCACTATACTCATGTACCCTTGTAAACTAAGTTTACATTTGCTATGATTTCATATATCACCAATGAGACAATGAAATAGTGTCTATAAAACCAATAAAAAAAACAGACAAAGAGTTATTTGCATTGATAGAAGAAAAAATAAATCAAAGAAAATATATTTTTATGTCACATTCAGAACAAAAAATGCGAGAGCGACGTGTTTCACAGCTTGATATTATTTATCTTTTATCCGGGAAAAAGGGCTACGGAAGAAAGCGCAACAAGAAAAAGGATATTTATGAATCTATTTCTGTTGTTGATGTAGCCCAAGATTGGAAATATTGCATTGAAGGATGTGATATTGATGGTAATGCATTAAGAGTGATTATTACATTTACAGAAGATTTGATGCCAATCATTACGGTAATTAGGATTTAACAGGAGAAAGGCTATGAAAACCAAAATAGTGAAAAATTATGTTTATGATGGACTTGGTTTTCCTGTTGAATTGGACGAGGTTGAAATGATTTATATTGAAAATGATTGGCAACCAAAAATTGATGTTCAAAAAATTGCTGATGATGTTATTGGAAAGTTAGCTGTTCAAGAAGTAAGGTTAACAGGAAATCAAGTTAAATTTATTCGCTCTTATTATTCAATGCCGCTTCGCGAATTTGGTGAAAAAGTAGTTCATGAATCACATATGGCAGTTAGTAAGTGGGAGAAAAAAGGAGTTCTTCCAACCAATATGAATGCCAATACTGAGCATGAATTGCGTTTATATATTGTTGAGAAATTGCTTTCTAAATCAAAAGAATCCAAATCAAAGTTTTATGATATTTACATGGCAACCAAAAGATTTTTTAGTGTAGATCAAAATAAGTCCTCTATTGTTCATGCAATGGGAATGTAAGTATTTTTTTTAGAGACTAGAGGGCGCGCCGCAAACCCCTACTTGTCGACATACTCACATAAGTCTCGAATGGTGCACGTGGCGCAGTGGGGTTTTCTTGCGGTGCAGACATAGCGACCGTGTAGAATTAACCAATGATGTGCGTTTTTTAGATATTTAGGAGCGATGGCCTTGAGGAGCGCTAATTCTACTGCTAGTGGGGTTTTGCCTCGTCCAATGCCGATGCGATTGGCCACACGAAAAATATGGGTATCAACAGCTATTGTCGATTCACCAAACGCGGTATTTAAAATGACATTGGCTGTTTTTCTGCCCACCCCCGGAAGAGTTTCTAACGCTTGTCGAGAGCGAGGCACTTGGCCCTCATAGTGCTCAAGAATCAGTTGGCAGGTTTTGATGATGTGCGTTGCTTTGGTGTTATAGAGCCCTATTGTTTTGATATATTTTTTTAGTTCGTCCTCGCCAAGTTTTACAATAGCTTCTGGCGTATTGGCTATTTTAAATAAATGCGATGTGGCTTTGTTTACGCTTACATCTGTCGCCTGAGCAGAGAGCATGACGGCAATCAGGAGTTCAAATGGTGTTGCAAATTGCAGCTCGGTAGATGGATGTGGATTTTGCTTAAGAAAGCGTGCAAAAATTTTATTGCATATCGTCTGATTCATGATTTGTTTTTGTTCTTGCTGTTTTTGGCACGTTCTAGTGCTGCCAGAATATAAGTTTGCTTTGCCTGTTTCTCCGTGTGTTGTTGATCACTATTTTGCGCCAGTTGCCGTTTTTCTCGATATAGTTGTGCTTTCATGTGTTCATCGCGCAAATTACGGATTTTTTTTGCATGAAATCGTGCTCGGGCATGGTTTTTATCATAGCTTGCTTCGGGAATTGTCACCATTTCAATACAATCCACGGGACAAGGCTCAACACATAATCCACAGCCGGTGCATTCTGTTGTAAGAATGCTATGCATGAGGGTAGCACTGCCAATAATCGCATCCACCGGGCAGGCCTGGATACATTTGGTGCAGCCTATGCACTCTGCCTCACGAATGTATGCCAGAGACGGTTCACGGGTATTCATCGATTTTTCTTGAAGATAGGGGGTTGGGTCGATGTTGAGTCGCTGACCGAGCATTTTGAGTGTTTTAATTCCTCCCGGGGGGCAACGGTCAATGGGTGCTTGGTATGCGGCTAATGCTTCTGCGTATGGTTGACAGCCCGGATATCCGCATTCACCACACTGTGTTTGTGGTAATAATGCATCGAGTTCTTTGGCAAGGCTCATGATTGTTCTCGTTGACTCTCACTTAACATCGCGTCAATTTTTGCTTGCTCCACGCGTGTCATCAGTGGGGTGAATAGATTGATTTTTTGATTGAGTAATGGTTTGTTTGTATTTTCCCAGGTCAGCGGCTCACAATTTAGAAACTCTTCGACATGTTTTGCCATCTGCGGTAAGACTGGTTTAAGATAGGTCATTAATAGACGAAAGAGATTTAAACCCATCGTACAAATCAGCTGGACCTGATGGCTTTGGCTTGGATCTTTGGCAACAACCCAGGGCTTTTCTGCATCGATATATTGATTGACCAAAGTTGCCGCCTCCATGATGAGACGAATAGCACGGGCATAATCACGATCTAAATAGGCATTGATGACTGGATCTTTTATTGCAAGTAAGCTTTGATAGAGCAGAGGTGCATGCAGTTCTTGTGCGAGTTCATCTTGAAATTGCTTATGGATGAATCCTGCACACCGACTGGCGATATTTACGATTTTACCGACTAAGTCAGCATTAATCCGGTTGGTGAAATCAGAAAAATTTAAATCAATATCTTCAACGCGGCCGTTTAATTTGGCGGCGAAATAATAACGAAGATATTCAGGATCTAAATGCGCTAAATAGGTTTGGGCGAGGATGAATGTTCCCCGTGATTTAGACATTTTTTGTCCATTCACCGTCAGAAATCCATGGGTGAAAATTGCTGTGGGTAAGCGATGATCGCTGCCTGCGAGGATTGCGGGCCAAAAAAGTGCGTGAAAATAGACGATATCTTTACCAACAAAATGGTAGAGTTCTGTTTTTGAAGTCGGGTCCCAAAAATCATCGAAGGCACGGCCGGTGTCATCACAAAATTTTTTACAGCTGGCCATATAACCAATGGGTGCATCCAGCCATACGTAAAAATATTGCGTTGGACTGTCTGGAATTTGAAAGCCAAAATAAGGTGCATCGCGCGTGATATCCCAAGGAATTAACCCTGCAGAAAACCATTCGTCAAGTTTATTGGCAACTTCAACTTGTAAGTGCCCTTGGTGCGTCCAATCTTTTAATAAAGACTCGTAACGAGGTAAATCAAAGAAAAAATGTTCAGACTCTTTTTCAATGGGGGTGGCACCTGACAGTGCGGATACGGGGTTGATTAAATCAGTGGGGGCATAGGTTGAGCCACAAGCCTCACAGTTATCTCCGTACTGATTTTCAGCTTTACAAATTGGACACGTGCCTTTGACGTAACGATCAGGTAGGAAAATATTTTTTATTGGGTCAAACGCCTGTCGAATGGTTTTTTTAATAATATCGCCACGTTGTTGTAAGCGATGATAGATTAACTCTGCTAAATCTCGATTCTCAGGAGAGTGGGTTGTATGATACGTGTCATATTCAATGCTAAATGCCTTAAAATCCTGTTCATGGCTAATTTTAATTTGGGTTGTGAGTTCTTCAGGTGTGATGCCGAGTTGCTCAGCTTTGAGCATAATGGGGGTGCCATGGGCATCATCGCCACAGAGACTAATGCATTCATGCCCGAGCATGCGTTGGGTTCGCACCCAAATGTCAGTTTGTATATGTTCGACCAAGTGGCCAAGATGCAATGGGCCGTTTGCATAGGGTAGAGCACTGGTGACAAGTAAGCTTCGAACAGTTGTCATTGACTTATCCATGAACCAAAAAGAAATGA
>CAMDJY010000076.1 GCA_945901145.1 Legionella genomosp. 1
TATGATAATCTTTATTAAGCTTAAGCTGCTCCCTAATTGCACGTAAAAGTTGTTCTATACTGTAAATTTTAGCATTAATATCATCATATAGCTTTTCTGATTTTGAAGAGTTAGAATCAAGCATATTATACATCTCGCATTTTTTATACAGCTCGAAATATTCGCTTGTCATAAAGTCTGTTAATTCATTGAGCTCACCAGCATCAATATCAATATCATCAAAAAACTGACCACTTAAAAGGGTTTCCACCATTGAGCCTAATACATCAAGGGAGAATGATTGATTAGCAGTTCCTATGCTATGTAAATGAGAAATATATTTCTGTTCTGATCGCAAATAAGGATTTTTAGGCAATGGAATATTTAAAACACGATTTAGTTCGCTATTCTTATCCGACAACGCTAAATTTAATCTCTCTTCTATGTTTGAAAAATCCAGCGATAAGTTAAATATAATGTCAACTAATTTATCTAGTTTTGTTTGTGCTACGGTTTTTGCCGCGGAAGTAATGTAAGGGTTTTGACTATCCATAGTTAATTTTTTTAAACAATCAATCTCTTCAATTAGAACACTTTTACATGGTATTAAGAGAATCTTGGCTATAGTAAATTGAAAATCATAAAACATAGCCATAAAATCTGAAGCTTTTGCTGTTGAACCAGGCTCCACATACTTCACTAACAGCTGTTTTTTCAAAGCAATTATATCTGGAGCTTTAACTGCGTAATTTTGAGCAATATCATTGTAATTAATCTCATGAAAAAACATAAGGTTGGCTCTAATGGGGATGTAGTTATATTCAGCCCTATTACGATAGCGATTCATATTATATGCAGGAAGAATATCGCCATTATTTTTTATTCGATTTAATTCTTCATTGGGTAATTTATCGAACAAATGAACAACGGTTTCATCATCTGCATTTAAAAATATGCTAAAAAGGTCTTCATGATTTTTTAATATTGAAAAAAGTTTTTTGATAACTGAAGGGGTACGATAAAAAACCTTAACTTGACTAAGTGAAAAATGCTGCAAAATTTCATTTAGATCATCCACACGGTGAATTGAATCCAAATCATTAATTGCGTGTAGAAGTGTGTGTGTATCATCATTATATTTTTTCAAAAAATCACGGTAATTTTCTGCAATTGCTAAGCCGCTTTCTGCTGCGCGCGTAATCCACCGAAATCCTTCTAATTGGTCTTCTTCAATACTATATCCGTTTAAATACATAATACCCAAATTATATTGAGCATTAGGATAAGCAGGATAATCGCGTTTAGCAGCTGCTTCGAATAATTGAAAGGCTTTTTGCCAATCTTTTTCAAAACCTCCTGTTCCTGTAAAATACAATGTTCCTAGATAATTTTGCAATGCGGGGAGATTGAGTATCTCGGCTGTCTTTAACGATTCAATTGCTGCTTCTATTTGGATAGAGTGCGGTAAAAGTTTTTCAAATAATTCTTGTGCTAATTCAATAGTTGATGAATCGTACAATTTATCAAACTGAAATACACTTAAGGATGCTTGATGTTGAGGGATTCGTTCATCTTGATACTCAACTAGACCAATAAAATCTAATAACCTTTCTTTTTGTATATCGATATTCGTATTCGATGTTATTCCTAATGCTTCATCAATCGGACCCATATCTATATTGCTTATTTGTATACACCTCTGCCAATTTCCTTTCGGCCTCGCAAAAATTTCCCATAGCTTATGATGATACTCATCATTTTTATTTGCTGCGAATTCAATATACTCATCGAGTGTTACAGCTCCCTCAGCGGATGATTTATATTGCTCTAACAAAGCTGCATATTGCTTATAACTTGAATAAAGCCATACTTTTGTTTCTATTGTCGACCAGCCTGGTTTATGTTGCTGCTCAAAATAATGCGCATGCGATGCTATATATTCTGAACGATTATTTACTAAGTCAATGTATTGGATACAATAATTTAACCTTTTTTCAAAAGGTAATAAGTTATCCAAACCGTTTTGATGAGCATATTTTATCAGATTTAATCGTAATGTTTCAGGGAGTGAATCTACAATTCTAGAGATATTTTGATGCTGTGATAATTTCTCTAATATAACTTTGATATAGCGCTCTTGCGGTCGTTGTTCTAATAATACATGAAGTAGAAATTTATTTAATTTTTCACGTAATTGAATCGCATTTATTCGTGAACCATGGCGTTCATATTTGTTTATTAAAATATTAAATGCTTCTTGATATTCTTCTTCTAGCTGTTCTTGTAAAAACGGAAGAATAAGGCCCAATACCTGCCCCCAAGGCAGCGTAATTGCTTCAGGATGTGGTAAAAATTCAAATAACTGCTCCGCCATTTCTTGAGCTAGTGTTAGCTGTACATGCTCTGAAAGTTTACCAATTTTAGCACGTGGTATTTTTCTTGTAACTTGTACCTGTAAATTAGAGTTATATTGATTAATTTCTTGCTGCATTAAATCAATGATGTATTGATGTACGTCGGCAATTGTACTCCGCTTGCCTTGGTCATCTTCATAAAATCGTGAACCCATTTTATCAATAGTTGATGGAATAAGATAATAACGTAGATTAGGCGCATTGGCTTTAGTAGTTGGAGAAAAACGTGATTCTTCCATAATTTGATCATTAAGACTGCCTGTCATGATTAAAGCTAATGCCTGGCAATATTCGTCTGAAGTTTCTGATTCAATTTTTAGTGTATCCCAATCATAAGAAAGCATCGCTTTGATTTGCGCACATTGGAATGCAGTAAGTATCGTTGTAATTTTAGATTTATTAAAATTATGATCAGTTTTATCAAAATTCAATTCATGACACGATTCCCCTTGATGCCATTTTTGATGAACGTTTTTATACCAAGTATGGAATGCGTTCTTAAATGTCTCTAATACAGCTTCTTCGGGTTGCCAGTAGTCTTCTGAGCTAATACTACCCTTTGCTTTTTCATGAAAATCTAAGGCATAACCATACTCCGATACTCCCGCATCATTCAAATATGCTTTGTATACTTCTCCATTTTGCATAGGGATGAACGTATTGTCCTGATTATTTTTTCTAAAACGATATCTAACCAGTTGGTGGCCTTTATCTTTGTAATGCTTTAATAATATACAGAATTTAAGTGGGCTAGCATCCTGAGATAACTCAATAACACTAAGTTTTGATGGTAATTGTTCTATCGGCTGAAGCTCGCTCCATTTATTGTTTTTAAAGTCATCGGCTACTTCATACCCCAAGATATTTGCAGATTCAGCTACAACGAATCTAATCCAGGTGTAATTATCACGATCGCTTTTAATCGCATAGGGTCCGATTTTTGGCATGATATACTTGAAATTAAATCAAACATGTTATTATTATAGCACAACAAACAGAGCATTTTTTTGAAAAAAAATCAATCAATTAATTTAATACGTAAAGAGCGCTTATTAATATATGTATTAAGAGCAATATGACTTGTATAACCAAGAACCTTGGCAATCTTTCTGGCTGACAATCCATATCCAAGTAACTCTTTAATTTTCTCAACATCTTTATCAAATTTACTTTTCTGTATTGTCCCTTTTGGTTTACCAAGTTTAACACCTTGTACCTTTTTAGCATGCAAAGCTTCTTTTGTTCGGATACTTACCATGTCTCGCTCAAGCTCTGCAAACAGCGAAAAGAGCGTGATGATAATTTTTGAATTCATGTCATGCTGTGCAATGTCTAAATTTTGTTTAATTATAATTATGCGGATACTGCGTTTAATCATGGCATTGACCAGCGCAATAATTTCCGCTGTACTTCTGCCTAAACGGCTCAACTCTGTAACAACCAGTGTGTCGGCATCATCAAGTGTTTGCATCAACTCATCGATTCGACGTTGCTTACTCGTTTTTCGAGAAGAGATTGTAATCTCAATAAATGAATCGATTTTTAAAGATTTATTTCTAGCAAATTCCAGCAACTCAAGTTTTTGATGACTCAAGTCTTGTTTGTCGGTCGAAGCGCGCAAATAAGCAACAATTTTACCCATAAATTTAGCCCGTTAACTCTTAACGTATTTTTTCAATTAAAATAATACAAATTGATATTGCATTGCAATCTATTTCGATTGTATATTTGAGGTCTATTATAACGGTCGTTATCCAATAATCAAAATATAATGTCATATGCGCGCAAGTAATGAAAGACTTACCATTCTATCAGAAGCAGAACAAGCTGCCCTCTATGAATTGCCCAATTTTGATGATGAGCAACGTTGATTAAAACATCATTATCTGAAGCAGATAAATTATCCTTGCATCATTTATTACAAGAGGAAGAGACATTATCCGGTCTAGAAGAACTCAAGCGTGATGCCAAGGATTTTAAAGCCAGAATGATGGATAAAGAACGCGATAAACTCGTTACAATAAAACCGTTGTACTTAATAGCAAAGTTATTGTTACCAATGCTTAAGTTATCTCAACAAAATATCACCTATTATGCAAGCCTTGTACATTACTACGGTATTTATGAGTTACGTGTAAAAATAAAGCCAGAACAGTCTTACTTATATCTATTGTGCTATATCTGGCAACGCTATCGACAGTTGGATGATAATTTAATGGACGCCTTTTGCATCCATCTCAAACAATTTGAAGATTCTCTAAAAACAAAATCTAGGGAGGCACATACTGAATATGTAATGGGTCAGCAAACAGAGTTGGGAGCCATGCGCCGCTTAGCCAAGTTTTTTGTTGCTGATGAGGTTGCAGACGACACGAGATTTGGTGACGTACGACAAGAAGCTTTTACAAAAGTTAACTCCAAAGAAAAACTACAAGAGCAGATGAGTAATCTTGATGAAAAAGAGCTCACTGAAATCGATTTTTACTGGAAAACAATTGATCAACAGTTTCATAAATACAAACTGCACTTACGTCCCTTATTGATGACGTTGGATTTTTCAAGTGTTATAGTGGACAATCCGTGGCTCATTGCTATAAATTGGTTAAAGAAAACATTTAACGCCGAAAAACAGCTTCACCAGTGGCCGATAGAAGATTGTCCTGAAAAAACACTACCTAAACGCTTGAAGGCTTACCTTATTAACACCAACTCTAAAGGGAAACAGCGATTAAATGCCGATCGTTATGAATTTTGGATTTATCGGCAACTTAAAAAACGTATTAAATCGGGTAATCTTCATATTGAAGACAGCATACACAACCGCTCATTACAACAAGAATTGCAGGCAGCCTTTGACAAAGGCGCATTGACAGCGCCGTTGGATATCCCTGCGTTAAAACAACCGATTCAGCAATTACTAGATTTGCGCTTTTCTGAATTACATAAACAGTGGGTGAGCTTCAATGATGCTTTCACACAAGGCAAGCTTAAGCATCTTCATTATGACGAAAAAACCAAAACCCTACATTTCAAAAAAACAAATGATAATCAAGATGAAGAGCTTCACCATCAGTTTTATGAACAACTCCCATTGTGTGATATTGCAGATATACTCCGATTTGTTAATGACGCCAGTCGTTATTCACTAGCATTTACGCATATCCAACCACGCTACAGTAAACTATTTGTTAATGAAAACGGTTTAATCGCAACCATTATCGCGCAAGCATTAAATAACGGCAATCTCAACATGGCCGATATCTCGGATATCCCATATGATACGTTGCTTGATACCTATCAATCTCGCTTACGTTTACGAACGCTAAAGCAAGCAAATGACATCATTAGTGATGATATTTCTAAAATGCCGATATTTCCTTATAATTCCGCGATACTATCCAAACTAAAAATCAAATACGAAGCCGAAGGAAATCACAAGGCGTTAGCTCGACTAAAAAAAATTTCACCAGTAGCTTGGCGGCACATCCATTTCCAAGGACATTTTATCTTCTCGAATAATGCCAAGCTCATTGATCTGGATATGATTGTAAAGAATTTAGTTTTACAAAGTAAAAAAGATAAAATAACAACTAAAAATCAGCAGGATGTATATGCGCACACAGCATAGAAAGCAAAATAATGTTACTTCTTGGATAATTTTATGAATAAGCATCTAGCAAACAAGTCAGATCACGTACCTTTATTGACAGATATTCAGCACCTTATTAATCAGGCCAGACAAAAAGTGGCGTCGGTAGTAAATGCCGAATTAACAATGTTATATTGGAAAGTTGGTTATCGTATCAATATTGAAGTACTGAAAGATGAGCGTGCGGAGTATGGCCAATCTATCATTGAAGATCTAGCGCGTAGCTTAACAATAGAATATGGTCGCTCATTTGAGGAAAAAAACTTGCGCCGGATGATTCAATTTGCTGAACTGTTTCCCGATGAAAAGATTGTCGCTGCACTGCGGCGACAATTGAGTTGGACTCATTTTAAGTCATTAATTCCATTAAAAGATCCATTGAAGCGTGATTTTTATGCTGAAATGTGTCGTATTGAGCGATGGACTACGCGCACTCTAGAAAAACAGATCAAGTCTATGTTATTTGAGCGTACAGCGCTTTCCAAAAAACCAGAAGAATTAATTCGTCATGAAATTGATGTCTTGCGTGAGTCTGATAAAGTCAGTACAGATTTAATTTTAAAGGATCCCTATATTTTAGATTTTCTTGGTATGAAAGATCGATATCTTGAAAAGGATCTGGAAGATGCTATATTGCGCGAGATTGAGTGCTTTTTATTAGAGTTAGGCACAGGATTCAGCTTTATAGCTCGACAAAAACGCATACAAATAGACCATCGTGATTATTACATTGACCTATTATTTTATAATCGGCGGCTTCGGAGAATGTGCGCTTTGGATTTGAAACTGGGTGAGTTCGACGCAGCTTACAAAGGTCAGATGGAGTTGTATCTACGTTGGCTAGCAAAATATGAGCAAGAGCCAGGTGAAAATCCACCATTAGGGAGCATATTATGCACTGGAAAAACGCATGAACAAATTGAACTGTTAGAATTGGATAAAAGTGGCATTCACGTTGCTGAGCATATCACAACGCTGCCACCTAAAGCCGAATTACAGAAAAAGCTACATCAATCTATTGAGTTTGCTCTTCAGAGGTTCGTAAATAAGGATTAATGAACAAAAGTTGTCCGGAAATTCCGACGGTTAGCGTCTACAACACCAATTAAGGGTTTACCCAGCTTGGGGTAAAATTTTAACATCCCATTTAGGCAACTTGTCAGAACGCCTGATCTGCGCTTGATACTTCTGC
>CAMDJY010000077.1 GCA_945901145.1 Legionella genomosp. 1
CAACGACTACACAGGGCAAGAAACGGGCCACCAATCAACATACCAAAAAAAATAAAAGAAACAATTCCTGCGGCATCAGCCTGATTTAAGTGATAAGCCAGCATTAAATAAGGCACGCCCCACACATCGGCAAACCCTTCTAAAGATCCGACCATTAATAAATTTGCAATCGCCAACACCCACAAGACAGGGGAACATAAAAAAGCTTGCATATGGGTGAATGCAAACCGCGGCTGTTGCGATGGTTGGGTCGTCGAGGGTGCGCGCAAAATAAAATAGGTCAAACATCCAATGGCAATAGAAATCAAGCCAAGTCCCACGGCAACATGACGAGCCTGATAAGCATCGATTAATAAACTCACGGGCTTGCCACCATAAATGGCCCCCAATAATCCAAACGTAAAAGAAAAACCAATCATCCGTGCATATTGTGCTGCCGGGAACCATTCTGAAATGACCTTTGAAACGCCTAAAAAGCCTACCGCAGAGCCTACACCAATCAAAAAGCGACTACACAGGGCGAAATAGAAATTTGACGTATCTGTAAATAATAATGTCGATAACCCACACAAAACCGCAAACAAAAAAACAATCCATCTAGCCCCAAAGCGATCCAAAAGCATAGCCATAGGAATTTGCATCCCGGCATAGCCATAATAATAGCAAGCAGCTAATAAGCCAAATTGCCCGGCATCAATAGAAAATTGTTGCATAATCGGCTGCATCATCAGCCCAGGCCACAGGCGCAAAATAAATTGATAAGCAAAAAATAAACACGGAAATAGCCACATCAAAAAAGGCCAAAAACTAGATTTTTTAATTAACATAGATAACCTCAACTCTGTAGCAGTAAATGCTCAATAATTGCCATACGCATAAACACGCCATTCTTAACTTGTTCTAGAATAGACGACTGGGCACCATCGGCAACGTCACTATCGATTTCAACACCACGATTCATTGGCCCAGGATGCATGATAATTGCATCAGGCTTTACCCATTTTAATGTGGCTTGCGTGAGCGCGTATTGCTGACGATAGGTTGTCAAATCCAGATGATCAGCAGCTTGAAAGCGTTCCTGTTGCACCCGAAGTGTCACCACAACATCAGCATCTTCAAGGCCTTGTTGCAATGAAGTAGTCATTTGACCATACCCAGGCGTCGTTAAAAACCAAGGTTCAGGTGCCACCAGTTTTAATTCTCTGATTTGAAACAATTGACACATTGCCTGTAACGAATGGGCAACGCGTGAATGCTTTAAATTACCAACAATCGCAATTTTCAAGTCAGGAAATCGCGGTTTTTGTTCAAGAATCGTCATAAAATCTAACATTGCCTGAGTTGGATGCGTCGCGGTCCCATCACCGGCATTAATCAGATGAAATCCAGTAGGGGCTTGTTCTGCGATCTGCTGAGGCAATCCATTTTCACCATGACGAATGACGGCCAGGTTCACACCCATCGCCGCCAAAGTTTTAATCGTATCCCCAATGATCTCACCTTTGGTTTCAGATGAACGTTGCACATCTAGATTAATCACATGCAAACCAAGATGTTTCGCCGCCAACTCAAAACTCACTCGGGTGCGCGTACTATTTTCATAAAATAAATTCGCCAGCGACTTTTGAGAATAAATGGGATAATTCGTGTTATATTTAAACCATATCGCCCGCTCAATCAAGCTCACAGCCTCAGGTTGAGACATTTGATTAATCGTCAAAAAATGTTTCACACATAGACCTTATTGCTTGCAACCAGTAGGCTAAAGCGAAGCGAGTAATTTATAATGACATTATTTTACGATATCTTCTGCCAGCAAACAACTTGAAAAACATATCTTTTGATGATATATTTAGCAAATGAAAAATGATAAAACACTTGAAAATCTTCTTGATTTAGGATGAAAAATGTGCGACCAGCATAAAATAGCTACAGTTGGTGTAATGTCTCTGGATGATCTTAAAAGACATACCATCGCTATTGCAAAAGGGGAATATAAACCCAAAAAAAATGAACCTAAAATATGGTTTAGTTCTATTAAATCTCTTGCGAATGTGCTATCCGAGGAAAATCGGCATTTATTGAGGCTGATTATCGAACAAAAACCACAATCTGTATCAGAGCTTGAACCATTAACTGGTCGAAAAGCAAATAACCTGTTACGTACCTTACGAACGATGGAGCACTATGGTTTTGTCACTCTAAAAAAGAGCACAGAAAAACGTCAAGGGCGAGCGCCTCTGATTCCACAAGCCATCTACGACACGGTAGACATAAAATTAAATTTTTGTATTACTTAAACTTAAGCTGAATATGCATTAGGAAATATCAAAAATAAAGAGTTTAAATATGCCTGAACCTGTTTATCTTGGTTTTGACTTTGGATATAAACGCATCGGCGTTGCGATTGGTCAGCGTTTAACCGGACATGCGCGTCCGTTGTCAACGTTAAACGCAATCTCTGGCGTACCTAACTGGGCGCTGGTTCAAGCACTTATTGATGCATGGCAGCCTGCCGCATTCATTGTGGGATTACCCACCTGCATTGACGGCAAAGAGCTGTATACGACAGGTGCTGCACGAGGATTTGCGCGCCAATTACGCAAAAAATTTAATATCCCCGTCCATTTAGTCGATGAGCGTCTCTCCACAGTCGAAGCCCGCGCCCAGCTATTTGCCGAAGGCGGTTATCGAAAACTCAAAACATCAGAAATTGACAGCCTAGCCGCATGCATTATCTTAGAGCAATGGTTACAAGAGATTTAACCACCAAATTCAGGTTAAATTTACGCGATGCTCGACTAAAGCATAACTATCTTTTTGCAGGCTATCTCTTGGTGGTACTTGGTGGTAATGCACCCTTCATCTTTATTATATCATATTTAATATGTTTTGCTTTATTCTCATAAAATCACACACAGGATATTGATATTGTCCCGCTACAAAAAATTGCCTAAAAATTATCAAGCATGGCCACCATTTTCAATGATTTGATTCATATGCACCCCAAGCAAGGCGGCGGTTTGTTCCCAGCGTTTTTCGTAGGACAAGTCGTATAAAATTTCAGGTTTACACGGGCAAACCAGCCAAGCGTCATTGAGAATTTCTTTTTGCAGTTGCGTGCTATCCCATCCGACAAATCCGAGCATCACAAAAGCATCTTTCGGGCCTTCATCACGGGCGAGGGCATGAATAATATCGTTAGATGTCGTAATCGTGACATCATCATCAATTAACAAACTCGAGCGCCAATGCCCAGACGGCCGATGCATCACAAAACCGCGTTCGGTCTGCATGGGGCCACCGAAAAGCAAGGGGCGTTCTTTTTGCGTAAGACTTGAGGATTCAATTTTTAATTGATCAAACACAGAAGAGACCGGGTAGATAAGGGGCTTATTAATAATAAGTCCAACAGAGCCATGCATTTGATGTTCACAAACATAAATCACAGCATGTTCAAACCCTTGGCCATGCAAAGAAGGCATAGCAACCAACAAATGCCCCCTCAACGTCAAAACAGTATCCATCTCTGTTCCTAATAAATACCTTAACTTGAGTATAAGACAAGAATTGAATTTGAGCTGGAGACATCAAAAAGGAGTCAAATTGGAATTTTCAGACTAGATGGTCTATACCTTGATTATGCCTAAAATTATATTTAAGTGAGGGTAGAAAAATGAGCCAGAATAAAGAAGAAGAAAACAACGAGCTGACGGAAGCAAAAGAAAAATTTGAAAATCAAATAAAAGCATACAATGATGCGATGGATAAATTTTTTAAAAACGACGACATATCTCCTGAAGTCAGAGGTAATTTGGGAGCCCCTCTTGCGCGCTTATTGGAAGAGGCAAAAAAAATCTCAAATAAAGACCAATCCAGACTAGATGGCCTTAATAAAATGTCCGCAGATTTAAAGAACGCAACTGAGATTATCAGTGGCATGACAGAGCAGTCACCGAGCGCTGAGGCCTTAAAAAAACTTCAAGCTATTAAATTAGATCCTAACCCCAAAACACCTTTCGAAAAAGCATTAACAGTCTTTAAATACGCTGTAGGCATCACACTAGTTCTAGGCGTAGTAGGCGCTGCCTTATTCTTTACAGGTGGTTTAGCTGCTATTCCGATTATCGGCTTCTTAGGCGCAGGTGGACCTGCAATGTTCGCAGCCGGCTTCGGTGCGGCTGCAGGTTATGCAACTTTTGCTGCGAGCACTATAGCAGCTGGCTTCATGAGTGTAGCAGCGCCTAGTGCTTTTACCATTGGAATCATGGGCGCATCGGTAAATGCCCTATATCTTGGAGTCGCTGCGGTTGTTACAGGAGCTGTTTATTTGTATCGTGATAAATTATTTGGAAAATCACAGGAAGTTAAAAATGTTGAAAGGACTGGTGATGAAATTTCGAATACCTTACATCAACAGAATATGTCCAATCAAAGTCGCCCAGATACTAGTGAAAAATCACATGATCATGAAATTGAATTGACAAATATAAATAAAGAAAATTTTGATCCCTTACATCAAAATAGCACGAACAATACTATCCCAACGACCCCTGTAGGTCCATTAGATACAAAGATAAAATTAGGTGGTCCATGGATAGAGAATGAAGAGCAAAGGAATAGCACTAACACATATGAAGAGCAAAGGAATAGCACTAACACATATAAGGAGAGGCTCGAAAATGCTACTCAAAATACTCCTAATAGTTATAAGAAACAGACTAGAGATAATCTAGATGATATTCCTGAAGAGAATCCTACTATTCCAAAATTTAAATAAATAGGAGTAAAACCTTGGACGCGCAGGCGATATTGGAGAACTATCCTCACTTGATCAAAAACATCTTTATCCATCAAGTGATTGTAGAGGTTATGCTTGTGGCAGTTTTGGTGGTGCTTGTTGCTGTTTATATTTATGACCGTGTCCAAACCAAACATGCTGTATTACGAAATTTTCCTATAATTGGCCACTTTCGCTATGGAAGTGAGTTTTTAGGTGACTTTTTTCGTCAGTATTTTTTCAGCAACGAACGCGAAGAATTACCCTTTGATAGAGCCAGTCGCAGCTGGGTGTATCGGGCGTCTAAAAATATCGATACCACCATCGGATTCGGCTCTACTCGACCTTTGAATGTCACAGGAACCATGTTTTTCGTCAGCGCCCCCTTCCCTGTCCTCGCCCATGACGAAGCTGCCATTGGCATGCTCACTATTGGTCCGTTTTGTCGAGCACCCTATAGCACCGCCCAAATCTTTAATATCTCTGCCATGAGTTACGGCTCTATCTCTAAACCTGCAATCATCGCCCTTGCCAAAGGTGCCAAAAAAGCTGGATGCTGGTTAAATACCGGCGAAGGTGGCGTCTCGCCTTATCATCTGCAAGAAGGATGCGATTTGGTGGTGCAAATTGGCACCGCTAAGTATGGCGTGCGTGATGAACAGGGCAACCTATCTGATGACAAATTAAGAGAGTTAGCCGCTAAAGATTGTGTCAAAATGTTTGAAATTAAACTCAGCCAAGGGGCGAAGCCCGGTAAAGGTGGGATATTACCTGCGATTAAAGTCACTGAAGAAGTCGCAAAAATTCGTGGCATTCCTGCATTTGTCGATTCCATCAGCCCAAACCGCCATCCAGATATCGCCAATGTCGGTGAACTTCTCGATATGATTGAGCGGATTCGTGAAGTGACGGGAAAACCCGTCGGCTGTAAATTTGTTTTAGGTAGCTACGAATGGCTACACGATTTATGCTTGACAATTCATCAACGCGGCACCCGTTTTGCACCTGATTTTATTACACTCGATAGCTCAGACGGCGGTACCGGAGCCTCGCCCCAAGGATTAATGGACTATATGGGTTTGCCTATTTCTGAGTCATTACCCAAACTGGTTGATATTTTAGTGACTTATAATTTAAAAGATCGCATTAAAGTCATGGTCGGTGGTAAGCTCATCACCCCAGCTGAAGTGACCTGGGCGCTGTGTACTGGTGCGGATTTTGTCAACTCAGCACGCGGGTTTATGTTTGCGCTCGGATGTATCCAAGCCCTACAATGCCATAAAAACACCTGCCCTACTGGCATTACCTCCCACAATCCAAAATTACAACGCGGCCTGGTGATTGAAGATAAGGCAGAGCGCGTCTACCATTATGCCCATAATGTGGCACATGAAGTTGCCATTCTCTGCCACTCTTGTGGCGTCGAAGAACCCAGGCAGCTAAAACGTAAACATGCCCGAATTGTACGTGAAGATGGATTCTCCGTGTCTCTCGCTGACTTGTTCCCAGATCAACATTCTTTGCCTGAGTATGAGTAGACTTAATATCCTATTTTAGTCAAACCCCACGCTCATGTCGTCAATTTGCTCCCGCGTGAGCCCCGTGTCCTCAATGATCATCTCTATTGTGAAACCTCGCTGCATCATTTTTTGCGCGATTTGTCTTTTCTCGTCCAATTTCCCCTTTGCTAAACCTTCTGCTAAACCCTTTGCTAAACCCTCTGCTAAACCCTCTGCTAAACCTTCCTCATACCGCCCTACCCAGAATGTTTTTTCAGTCCTCACATTATCCCAGTATGTTTCATAGATATTTAATTCACTTGCAGTGTAGGCTGCTTCCTCAGCTAAAACAATTGCTTCTGATATCTCAGGAACATCTAACAAATCTTGTGAAATATGTACGGTTTTTTCATCAATTTCTCGTAAAAATCGCAACCACAATAATCGCAGTTTTTTCTGATCTGGTGAATGAACAGGAAATTTTGGTAGCTCGATGAACACCAGTTGCAAATGCTCAATGACATCTTCCTCCCGACCATCTTGCTTGACTAGTTTATAGTGATGATACCAATTCGGATTGTCATCATCAAAAATGTCAGCAACAATTCCAAGCCCATAAACTGGTTGGAGTAATTGATAATGCTGTCCTTTTTCCAGTTGCTTCACAACGGCCTGACTGGTTCCGAACAATAAACGTTGCTTAAAACTATCCGTCCAGTCGATTTGCATTTCTACAATAAACACTCGCCCGGTTGCATCTTTACATTTGACGTCAGCAATCGTTCGTTTAAACGCTGGAATAGAGGGAATTTGTTCTGTCGGCAAATAGGACAACTCAACAATTGGATGATCAGGCGACAACGGTAAAACAGCATTTAAGAAACTTTTTAATAAATGTGGATGCTCCCCAAATATTTTTTTAAAACACACATCTGCTTTTGGATCAAGATA
>CAMDJY010000078.1 GCA_945901145.1 Legionella genomosp. 1
CTCGCGCTCGCAAGCGGTGCAGACGGGCTCACGGCACTGTCTCACATCATCCAAACAGCACCGCGTTATTTAAAATCACAGGGTTGTATTTTGTTAGAACATTGTTACCAACAAACCGAACAAGTATTTCATTTACTCAAAACTGCTCACTTTGAAAAACTGCAAAATTGGCTTGATCTACAACATCATCCGCGTGTGAGTGGAGGATTTTTGCAATAAGACAATAAGCATCTTCAAGTTCTGTCGCTGTAATTGAATATGGAGGTATCAGATAAAGTGTGGTACCTAACGGCCTTAATAAAAGTCCCTGTTGTAAAAACGCTGCCCTCAGTTGCTGATTCAGCCGGCTAGGATGCGCTGTTTTTATTTCAAAAGCAGCAATTGTTCCCAAACAGCGTAAATTTACTATTTGCGAGCCCTGCATTTTTAAAAAAGCTAACCCAGCTTGATGGGTTAAATGAATCTTCTGAATCGCCTGTTGTGTAGTTTCTTGTGTTAATAATTTTAAAGAAACCAAGGCAGCAGCGCAAGCCAATGGATTTGCTGTGTAAGAATGCCCGTGTGCAAACGCATGCTCAAACACATCACTTAAAAAAGCATCATAAATTTGATCTGTCGTGATAGTCATTGCTAAAGGCAAAAATCCACCAGTAATGCCTTTTGAGATGCATAACAAATCAGGCGTGTGGGCCAATTGATCTACTGCAAAATAAGTTCCCGTGCGACCAAATCCAGTCATGACTTCATCAAAAATGACTAAAATACCATGTGCGCGGACACACGCAATCACTTGATTCACAAATGCCGGACGACACATGCGCATACCGCTAGCGCCTTGGACTAAAGGCTCTAAAATAATCGCTGCAATCTCATCGCCATGCACTTGCAGATGTTGATTAAGAACAGTTAAGGCTTCCGCTTCTTTGATTTCTACTTGAAAATCATTGTCCCAAGTTGCCGGAAAAGGCACACTCAATACTTTGAATAATAATGCTTTAAATCCATCGTGATAACCCGATTGTGCACCGACAGCCATCGCACCAAAGGTATCACCGTGATATCCACCATCAAAACTTAGAAATAAAGAACGAATTTTACGCTCACGATTATACCAATATTGAACCGCCATTTTTAGCGCCACTTCAACGCACGTCGAGCCATTATCTGAATAAAAAAACCGTGTTAAATTAGCAGGTAACAGCTGGCTTAAATCTTCCGCAAGTTGTACTGCTGGCTCATGGGTGAACCCCGCAAATAAGACATGTTCTAAACAACAAGCTTGCTCATAAATCGCTGCTGCAATTTCAGGACGCGCATGACCATGAAGATTAACCCACCAACTTGAAATTAAATCTAAATACGCTTTGCCTTGTTCGTCATAGACATAAGAACCTTGAGCACGTGCAACAGCAATAGGTGGTGCTGCAATTTTTTCCTGAGTAAAAGGGTGCCAGACGCGCGCCCGATCCCGTTCCACAAGCGTCGCCATCAGTAAGCGCCTTTAAACAAACATGCTAATTTCGAACCTAAAGGCACATCCAACAAAGCCTCTCGTGAGATGACCTCTAAGTTAGGCAACTCTGCCAGCACCTCAACCTGACCATGATGGATGATGGCTTGTTTAGTATTCTCATTTGGTTCACCACTGATAATCACGCCTAAAATGGGTATCTGACGCGCCCTTAATGCAGCTAAACTCAACAAAGTATGATTAATCGTTCCTAAACGAGAAGATGCCACAAGTAAAACCGGTAATGCTATTTTTTTAATCAAATCAATCATTAAATCTTGATCATTTAAGGGGACGAATACCCCACCAGCGCCTTCGATAATCAACTGTTCACAAACAGGCAATTGAATCTCTGTTATATCTATCATTTGATTTTCTAATAGAGCCGCCCAATGCGGTGAAACCGGGGCTTTAAAACAATAAATTTCTGGATAAGTTTTGGCATCGGCAAGCATCTCTACCGTCTCACGATCACAGCCTTCAACTGAACCACTTTGAATCGGCTTAAAATAGTGAGCCCGGGTATGTAAGCATAACCAACTACTAACAAGTGTTTTGCCAATATTCGTATCTGTACCTGTCATGAACAATTTCATATGCGCACTAAAACTCCAAAAAATACACGATAAGTCATTTTTAACGATTGCCTAGAAGTTTTAATCATTTTTCTTAAGGCCTGAATTGAAAACGATGACATACTTTGCGATGCACCAAGCTGCTTTAAATAGCGCATAAAATCATGTGCGCCAGCAAACTCAAGAGAAAACTCACGGGTTGTAAATACAGAGTGCATTGGCTGTAACGATAACAAAAATGCTTCAAGCACTGCTTGTTCTGGATAAACTTTTAGCGGTGAAGCTAATTCATGTTGATGAAATAATGCTGCCCACTCCTGAAAGGTTCCCTGCAATAAACAAGAAAATGCAAAAAAATTCGAATTTAAAAAACAATTTGTTAATAATTTTTCAAGATCATGCGCCCATTGCAAAGCAAGATTTGAAATAATCAACTCATGGAAATCAAAAGGCAACATTTCAAAATCTCCAGGTACAAATTGTAAATTTGCCGCAGATGGTAATTTTTTTGAGAGTTGCCCAAGCATATTCATTGAACAATCATTTAAACTCAATTGAGTTTTGGGAAATTTGGGTAATAGTAACTCAGGAATATATCCAGTTCCAGTGCCTAAATCGAGAATAGACTGAGGTACAACTTGTGGACACTGGCTCAACCATTGATTCACCAAAAATTCTGCACATTGCTTTTGCACAGTAGCCACGGAATCATAAGAATGGCTTGCTTGATCAAAACGTTGTTTAATATCGGGCATGTACATCATTTTGGTCTAAAATAACGAGTTATTTTTTGATTTTCTGGAACTTCACATAAAGACTCTTTAAATGCTTCAATAAAACGATTTAATAAATCATGAAGCTCTTGTTTGGAGAGTTGCATACTGGTTCCCCCAAAAAAATTTGAAGTATACAAAATTTCTTATGATTAACAAACAAATAAACGCCACTGAAACTAGAGGCTTATACAGAGACTTAATACAGAATTCCAAACATCTTTCATCCTCTTAAATTGCTCAACTATCCCAGGTTAAAACTCCTTCTGGATTTCTTCTATTTCTTTGCGAGTAAGTCCTGTGCTCGTCATAACGATTTGTATGTCGATACCTAGCTTTAATAAATTCTTTACTATTACACATCGTTCTTGATTTAATTTGGCCTCGCCTTCGGCTTTACCTCTTGCTTCACCTTCAAGTAGTCCTTTGGTAAAACTATCTATCACGATAGTTTTTTCGCGCCTAACTTGATCCCAGTAACTTTCATATACTTCAAGTTCTCCAGGAGTATATGCGGCCTCTTCGGACAACGCCACGGCTTGTGCGATTTCTGGTATTTCAAGCAGTTCTTGTGAAACCGTACGCGTTTTCTCATCAATTTCTCGCAAAAAACGTAGCCACAGCAATCTGAGCTTTTTCTCATGCTGCGAATGGACTGGAAATTTTGGCAACTCAATAAAAACCAATTGCAAATGCTCAATCACGTCGCTATCAGCATCGTCCTTTTTCACGAGTTGATAATGATGGTACCACTCAGGGCTAGTTTTTTCGTAAATTTCAGCGATTAAACCCAAACCATACACGGGTTGCAAAAATTTATAATCGCAGCCAGAATCCAATTGTTTGATAAAAGCTTGGCTAGTACCAAACAAAAGCCGTTGCTTGAAACTGTCAGTCCAGTTCATTTGCATTTCGACGATAAACACACGACCGTGATTATCTTTGCATTTAACATCCGCTATGGTGCGTTTGAATTCAGGAATAGAGGGCACTTGCTCACTGGGCAAATAAGTTAACTCTACAATCGTTTGCTCAGGAGACAGCGGTAAAACCGCATTCAAAAAACTGATCAGTATGCGTGGATGCTCTCCAAATATTTTTTTAAAACACACATCGGCTTTTGGGTCTAAATAACGTGACATAACCTAATTTCTCTCTTTAGCAATTCAATTTACATTCTACCATGAATCTTCGTTTTACATATCTTGACGTAAAATAACACCCAAGGTCCAATCACTCCCCTCCGGTGCCAGATGAATCAATTCTTGTGGTGAAAGTCCATAGCCATTGACCATCAGTGCATAATAATATGACGCACTTAAGCAAGCCAAATGCAGTGCATCCTGATCAGGAAAAGTTGATGCTAATTTTAACCAATCCACAGCACATGCATCACGCTCACCTGCGGATAATAAATCAGCTGACGTGAATGCTTGATTTAAATGCAACACAGGAGTTTGGCTCAAATAATTCAATCCACCCAGGACATACCATGATTGAGCATGAGATAAATCCAAAGCTAATTGAACGTCTTGGTTCACATGATGAACGCTATTAATTAAGGATGAAATTTCTTGTTGGCAAGTCTCAGCATTACCTACTGCAGGGGCACCATCAGCCAATTCATAATCTTTGGAAAAGCAAGCAGCATGGTTTAAAAATTGCTGAGTCACCAAAGTTCTACCTAAACCCAATGCACTATATGCAAACACGGTATATGACTGACCATAAACAGTGAAGCGAACAGTGTGTTTAGCGGCTACAGATGTAGTTTGATCAAGCGGAAACACCACTTGTACCGATGCGCCCCCCATATCCATCACACCAACAGATTGACGCGTTGAATTCGGAGTTAAAGCACCTAAACCATAATTAACTGCAAGCCAGCTATACACGCCTTCCTCGCGCCCACTAATGGTTTTTGCTGCTTGTAATTTCCAAGTTGTTTGGCGTGAAAACCAATGTTTAATCTGCTCGTAATAAGCTTGTTGCTCAGATAGAGGCAAAAGACGCATGCCGGCAGTTGCATAAAAATACACAGGAATCTCTTGATCATTTTGCATTGGAAACAGTGTATCCAAATAAGCATCGATTCTCGCTTGATTGCGTTCAAGTGTTGCCAAGCCCGGTGTTATTTTTTTAGACCATAGCTCTTGAATGCCCACGGGCTGTTGTTCTTGGTTTAAATCATATGCATAAAAATGCAGCCTTGAGCCAGTACTCCCCGCATCAACAATCGCAATACAATGATGCTGTTGACAGGATACCTGCTCCGCAAACAGCGGATTAATCCATAAAAATAGAATCACAATGATGCTAATAACAGTGTTTCTTAAAAACCGAAACAAACAAGACATAACATACTCACACTCAGAGCAGAATTAGGTGAGTTATTATATACTATATTTTTAATTTACTGTAATAAATTTGTACTAAAAATAATATTTCTAATTTTCATGTTTCACCGAATCGTATGTATGTCAGGCTTTAACGTTTCAGTATCATAGCCTTGATCTGATGAACCGCCTACTAAACTTTTTGACGCGCTTTTGATACTGAAAAACATCAAATTTTCAGAGGCAGTCGTTACTGCAACCGTATCGCTGATTTTTGAACCTGCCAAACCAAGTGTACGTGTACTTTGGATGGGTAGAGTCGCGTCAAGACACCATGGATTGTTTTTCTTGGCAGACCATAATTTAACTGAACATCCTGAATAACCATGGCTGGACACCAGATAGCGATTATCAGAAGCTAACCAATGCAACCCTGTAATCTGACTGTCAGTCTTGGCAAGTAACTGCGTTTCAGTTGTGCGAATATTGGTTTGGAACATACGGTCACAAGTTGTCCCGCCACCTGAAATTAATCTCGATGGATCCTTAGGATCGAATGCCATTGCTTTTACAGCAGCGCTATGTTGTGTCATAGTAAAATAAGGTTGAACCATGTTTCGAACATCCCAGAGGGTCACACCATTATTATTTGAACCTATTGCCAAACAATATTCATTATTAAAAGCTAGCGCAATAGGCTCAACAGCTTGACAAGACTGCACTAGCGATGCATGTTCCCTAGAATCATATTGAAAAACTGAATTCTTTTTTTTCATCACACCAAAAAATGAATTCTGGCTTTTAGCATAGATAATACTTTCAATCTTACTGCGTGAATTGGTATTGAAATTAATAGCAGGTTCTGACTTGTCTAATACATACGTTCTCACCGAACCATCATTCCAACCGGATACAACTTTATTGTCCTCTACTGCAGTCAATGATGTCAGCCAAATATCTTTTTCTGCTTGGAAAAGAATAGGCTTTGCACCACTAGCCAATGTACTTGCAATTTGCCATCCATACTCTTCATCGAATGTTGCAGCAAAAATCCGCTCAGATTTAGACCACGAAAATAAGTTATAATAATAATCATCAGGGAAACCGGGTAAATCAAGTGTTCTGGTATGTAACAAACTGCCTTTTATTCTTAATTTACATGAAGAATTTACACCAAAATCTCGTTGCGCATAAGAATTTTTTGCGCTGGAACTTGAGAAATATAATACACGCTCTTTTATTAATTTCTCCTGACTACAACCCAAGAGAGTTTGCATAGGTTTTACATTTTCATTCGGTTCATCAACCGGACTAATTTCAAAAAGTGAACTTTGCATATCATTTGGCTGTCTAACTGGGATAATCCGATCATAATTTTTTCTTTTTCCTAGTACAGATATCATTTTCCAACTCCCGAAAATAAATACAAAATTTCGGATTATAAATTATTATAAGCTTTTAAACAAGAAAGTCTGGTTATAAAATAGACATATTTAGACAATTTCTAGTGAACTCAGCTCAGGATTAATTAAGCTCACCGCAGCAACAGCTGGTAAATTTAAAAAATGCTCCACCTCATCAAATTCGACCTCAGCCGGAAATAAACGTAAGGCAGATAAATATTTATTTAACAAACTACAAAATGAGAGCGAAGCAGGAAATGGTCGAACTTGTCGACAACCTAGCGAAAAAGCATGCATCGCTTCAGACATGGTCGCCACACTGGGTAAATAATCAATTTGATAAATTTCTGCCATTTGCACTAAAACCGGTAACAAACCAGGACTGGTGACAAAATGAGCGCCTGCCTGGTACGCCTCTTCAAGTTGTTCAGGAGAAATCACATTACCCACGCCAAATTGTAAGCGAGGAAATTCCATTAACGCGCGTTTCAACAGGTCAGATGAAACATTATTCATCTCAATGACAGAAAAACCTGCTTGTTCTGCTTGCTCAATTTTCTTAAAAAGAAACGCGTCAACATCTAAAGCAATAATCACTGGTTG
>CAMDJY010000079.1 GCA_945901145.1 Legionella genomosp. 1
TAGTAAGTTTGGATGAACAAGTGATCAAAGTTCAATTGTCAGAAGGCTTGGAAGTCAGGCTAAAGCGCCATGCTGTAAGTTCTGTATTGCCCAAAGGTACGTTAAAAGCCCTATAAAAGCCACTGAGATTTTTATGCAAAATACATATCCTTTATGGAAAAATCTATTACTTATTGTGATGGCGATTGTTGCTTTGATTTATGCACTGCCGAATTTGTACAGTGAAGATCCGGCGTTGCAAATTTCATCACAGACGCCTGATCAGGTTAAGGCGTTGTTGGACAAGGCACATATTCCTTTTAAACGCATGGATATCAACGATGGCCGTTTAGAGGTGCGTTTTGCTTCGACGGATATACAGTTGCATGCGCGAGATTTGATAAAACAGACGTTGAACTCTGACGTAACCGTCGCTTTGAATCTGTTACCCTCTACGCCGGCTTGGCTGCGTGCGCTCCAGGCAGAACCCATGAAGCAGGGTTTAGATTTACGCGGTGGGGTGCATTTTTTACTTGAAGTTGATGTGGATGGGGTAATTACGCGGCGGTATGAAGGGCTCACCAAATCCATGGGACAGACGTTACGCGATGCTGGTGTCCGTTATACCAGCCTGCGTTATGTTGCGCATCAAGGTGTTGAAATTAGATTTAAAACGCTTGGGTTACGCGATGAAGCGTTTCGGGTATTAAGTGAAAAAGCACCTGGGTTGAATTATAGCAAACCCAAGGATGAATCTTTGATAAATATCGTATTACCTGAACTTGAATTAGACACAATTCGTCAAAATACTATTGAACAGACGATGACAATTTTACGTAAACGCGTGAATGAGTTAGGCGTTGGCGAAGCAGTGGTTCAACAGCAAGGTGCCACGCGTGTTGCCGTTGATTTGCCAGGCATTCAAGATGCGGCACGCGCAAATCAAATATTAGGCGGAACAGCAACGTTGCAATTTCATCTGGTTGACCATGAGCATGATGCGATGGTTGCTAAACAGACGGGTGTTGTGCCTATAGACAGCAAATTATACATCATGGATGGTCGGCCGATTCTGTTAAAGCGGCAAGTGGTATTAAGTGGCGATTCGATTACCAGCGCAACCTCAAGTTTTGATCAAGATACAGCCGGCCCTGCGGTTGCGATTCATTTAGGTGGCGGTGGTGAAGCTTTTTTTACCAAAGTAACGCGTGAAAATATTGGTAGGCGTCTTGCGATTGTTTATGTTGAATCTAAGACAGTGACTGAAGGAGATGGTGACTCTGCGCAACATATTACGCACCGTGAAGAGCGCGTGATCAGTGCGCCAGTCATTAATAGTGCACTGGGTAGTCAATTTCAAATTACTGGGATGCCGAATGCCAAAGAAGCAAGTAACTTGGCTTTATTATTAAGAGCAGGTGCTTTACCGACGGTAATCTACCCGATTGAGGAGCGCACGGTTGGTCCGACTTTAGGGCGAGAAAATATTCATCGAGGGATAGTGTCATTAGCAGTTGGCATGGGGTTAATTCTCGTGATTATGATGATTTATTATCGCATGTTTGGTCTGATTGCAAATATTGCATTATTTTTGAATTTGATTTTTTTGTGTGCGCTGCTTTCGATGTTAGGTGCGACCTTGACCTTGCCAGGGATTGCAGGAATTGTCTTAACCGTCGGGATGGCAGTTGATGCCAATGTCTTGATCAATGAACGTATTCGTGAAGAATTACGTTCTGGCGTGTCAGTCCAGTCTGCAATTTATGCAGGGTATGAACGTGCATTTGCAACTATTTTGGATGCAAATATTACGACATTTATTGTGGCTGTTGTTCTGTTTTCAGTTGGAACAGGCCCGGTCCGTGGCTTTGCCGTCACACTGTCTCTTGGTCTACTGACGTCGATGATCACGGGCGTTACTTATACACGTGCGATTGTGAATTGGCTTTATGGCACAGGTCATCCTAAAAAATTATCGATAGGTCTTTGAAGGAGTTTTTATGGAGCTGTTTAATCCGCAATCGAATGTTGATTTTATGGGTGCACGTCGCTGGACTGCTTTGTTATCTACATTGATTTTTATTGTTTCAATCACAGCACTTATCGTTAATGGATTAAATTGGGGCTTGGATTTTACTGGGGGGACACAAGTAGAAGTGACTTATCCTGAAGCCGCTGATCTTGATCAAATACGTGCAAGTTTATCTGCTAAAGGGTTTAACGAAGCTCAGGTGATTCGTTACGGTGCTTCAAATGATGTCTTGATTAATATTGCGCCACGTGAGGGTCAAAATCAGACAGCGCTGGTTGCAGCGATGATGCAAGCTTTACCCGGAGCAATTAAGCAGCGTGTTGATTACGTCGGTCCCCAAGTTGGCTCTGAGTTAGCGACTAAAGGTGCACTTGCAATTATCGTCTCGTTATTGGCGACTATGATTTATATTGCTATGCGTTTTGAATACCGTTTAGCATTGAGTTCGGCTGTTGCCCTGGTGCATGATCCAATCTTAATTCTCGGTATTTTTGCGCTATTTCATATCGAGTTTGATTTGAAAGCGTTGGCAGGCTTGTTGGCTGTGATTGGTTATTCGCTGAATGATACTATTGTTGTGTTTGACCGGGTGCGGGAAAATTTTGTGAAGTTGCGTCGGGGTACACCTGTTGAAATCATGAATATTTCGATTAACCAAACTTTGTCTAGAACAATTATGACATCGTTTCTGACACTCTGCGTTGTTGTCGCTCTTTTTATTTATGGTGGCGAGACTATTCATGGGTTTGCGCTTGCTTTAATGATCGGGATTTTGGTCGGAACCTATTCTTCAATTTATGTTGCTGGCGCTTTAGCAATTGTCATGGGGTTGGACAAAAAAGACTTTTTACCTTCGGTTCGTAAAGCCGCTAATGATGATTTATAACTGAGATATCGATAAATCTACAGTCATATCTTGGTTATGAATTTCGCGCATGGAATTGACGTCGCACAAACGTATGCTAAACCCATGATGACCGACTTGCATTTTTGGAGCAATGCTACTGCTTTTGTTCATGCGGACCATAATAAGTTGACAAGCGGTTTTGGATGGGATGGGACATTGATAGAAGCCATTGATGAGCATGACTGTCTCAAAGGTTGCCGTTTCTCTAAAAAGAGATAAATACACTGAAACAGTATCGTTGAGTGCTTTTAATTGTTTTAACCAAAGCGCGAGATCTTTTTGCCGGGGTTTAGCATCGTTTTCAAGCCAAAGTAGGAGTTGTGGTGAATATAATTCGCAGTCAATACTATGGGCGGATTGCACCAAACGCATGGATTGTAAAAAAGGATCGTTATGGATATTTTCACCAAATCGTCCAACCAAATGACTCAAGATTTGGATTTGCACGAATAACTTGGCAAAAGCTGTATTGGGTAAGCTCACAGTTGATTTATTTAATGCATGCTCAATGCGCATGAATTCTTTTAAAAAACGGCTTTTTAATTCTGGTTTTTCAATTAATTTAATAATTTCAAAAATATTGTTGAGTGCATAGTGATGAATCACTGGGTGAGTTTCTTGACAAGCTTCTTGTATAGTCAGAATCAAGCGCTCAATACGCAGTGCGACTTTTGGTAAGTATTGAGTTGCTAATTGAAAGATGATGGTATTATCGTGCATATGGATCCGGCTATCCCTAGCTTTTTTGAAAAGACTAACACAGAAACGGACAAAATTCTCGTAAAATGTATTGTAATCAGATAGAATTTGCAACTTCCCTGACGTACCTTGGAGTTTTCATGAGTATACCCAGTCATATTCAAGAAGTTTATGATAAATCAACCCAGCTTTTTTCGACGACTGAAGTAGAAGCTGCTTTAGATAAAATGGCAGTGGAGATTCGTGAAGTTTTACATGATAAAAATCCTATTCTTTTATGTGTGATGATTGGTGGCTTAGTGCCTTTAGGTAATCTTTTACCGCGTTTAGATTTCGCTTTGGAAGTTGATTATCTTCATGCTACTCGGTACCGTGGTGAAATTGAAGGTGGTGCGTTGCATTGGAAAGTCAAACCAACGCTTTCATTAAAAGACAGAACGGTGTTAATTGTAGATGATATCTTAGATGCAGGGGTGACATTGGCTGCCATTGTTGATGAAGTCAAAGCATTAGGCGCATCTGACGTTCAAACTGCAGTTTTGGTTGATAAGCATCATCGTCGTGCAAAAAATGGTTTACAGCATGCAGATTTTGTCGGCCTCGAAGTTGATGATCATTACATATTTGGCTACGGTATGGACTACAATGAATATTTAAGAAATGCACCAGGTATTTTTGTTGTTGCCCCTGAGCATGAGTAAAAGCGCTGAGGACTTAAGTTAGCCGATTTGATAATGGAAATGCTGAGAGCGCATGTCCAATATTTTGATAGAGTTCTGGCAGCCATCTAGGTTGTGCGAAGGTATTGGTTTCAGGTTTGCCTCGGCGTAAATCGTTTGGGGCAATAACTAACTTAACGTGATTGAGTCCCACTCTTCGGGTTAATAAAAACAATTGGTCAATGGCATGGTTACCTACAGCTAAGCAGCCCACTGATATAGATTTTCCATGAATAAAAATATTATTACCGAGTTTTTTGCGTCCATCTTTGCTTGCCTGAATCCGATCAAAATCATTGGGATAATTAATCATCATCGATAAATGCATGCGACTCAGAGGATTAAATGCAGTGAGTCGATAAATGCCTTCCGGGATTTGGCGATCTCTTTCTTTTAATTTAGGACCTAAGCGTCCACTATTCGCTGTGAATGGATAAGTGTGAATGTGTCTCCAGGCATTTTGATTATTTTTAGCCCAGAGTTGGACTTGTTGTTCTTTTTTAAATGCTAAAAGCGCAATATCTTTAGGCGGATAGTTGACTTTGGCTTGTGCGAAATAACGCATCAATTCAGGCTCAGTAGGAACCCCATAGCGCTCAACTGCTTGATCAATGGCTTTATCTAAGTTAACCTTGTGCGCCATCGCATAGCATGGTGTAAAGCAGAAAAATAAAATAATCGTTAATAAGGTTTTCATAGAATTTAATAGTTTATTTGTCATATGGTAACTTTATTAATTATAAAGGTCAATTTATTTTCATTTAACAGATAAGCTTATGTTCTAAAACTTAAACTGAACAGCGAAGTCTGTCTAGTTTTATTTTTATAGGTGAACATCGTGAATCGTGTTGCTGTTGCACAAATGACAAGTTCTGCAAGTGTTGCGCAAAATCTTAATCAGCTTATTCAAATTTTTAGGCAAGCAGCTGAACAAGAGGTGAAGCTTTTATTGCTACCAGAAAATTTTGCTTTTATGGGCTTACATGAGACCGATAAGCTCACGATTGCTGAGGTTGAGGGTGATGGTCGTATTCAATCATGCGTTTCTCATCTGGCGAGCCAGTATGGCGTGTGGGTGATTGCAGGAACAATTCCATTAAAAGCTAACGATGGCCGTGTCTTTGCCAGTTGTTTAGTATTTGATGCTTTAGGTAAAACAGTTGCGCGTTATGACAAAATACATTTATTTGATGTGACTATTCCAGGAGGGGAGTTTCATCAAGAATCGCGTACGATTCATCCTGGTGAGAACATCATTGTTGTTGATACCCCAGTTGGGCGTGTGGGGCTCTCTGTGTGTTATGACTTACGTTTCCCCGAACTCTACAGACAATTGGTTTTACAACGCGCAGAAATATTAGCCGTGCCTTCGGCATTTACTGCAATGACAGGCGCTGCCCATTGGGAGCCTTTGTTGCGCGCACGGGCGATTGAAAATTTATCTTATGTGTTGGCGTCTAATCAAGCTGGCACGCATGAAAATGGCCGAGAAACTTATGGTCATAGTATGATTGTTGACCCTTGGGGGGAAATTTGTGCAGAGGCCAAAACAAATACCAGTTTAGTTATGGCTGAGATTGAGTTATCCTATCTTTTGAAATTACGTCAGCATTTTCCCTGTAATCAACATCATAAAATGGCTTAAACATGACCTCTGCAATACAATTGGCTCAAGAAATTTTATTAAAACCCGCAGATTTGGATGAATCGCGCATCAGGCAACTCTTGCAAGCATTGCATCATCGCAACGTAGATGATGCCGATTTGTTTTTTCAAATTGGACGCTATGAATCTTGGTATTTAGAAGATTCAGAAGTCAAGAGTGGTAGTTATTCTATTGATAAAGGCGTAGGCATTCGCGCTGTGAGTGGTGAAAAAACGGGTTTTGCTTATTGTGATGATATTGCGCTCCCTTCAATTGAGCGTGCTGTTTCTGCTGCACGTTCAATTGCGCTGACTTCAGGTGTGGCTATTCCTGCTGTGCATAAACACACTGCATCGATTGTGAGATATCATCCTTTGAATCCAATTGATAGTATGACTAAACAAGAAAAAATCCGGCTTTTAGAAGCGATTGATCAAGAAGCGCGGCGGCTTGATCCACGGGTTATCCAAGTCAATGCTTCTTTGAGTGGCAGTTATGAGGTTGTGTTGATTGCGGGACTTGACGGAACCTTTGCTGCAGACATTAGACCTATGGTCGGTATTCAAGTGAATGTGATTGTCGAAGCAAATGGACGTCGTGAAGCGGCTCATGCAGGTGGGGGTGGGCGCGTAGGGTATGCTTATTTCACCGATGAAGCGCGTGCATTGGGATATGCCAAAGAAGCTGTGCGCCAAGCATTAGTTAATTTAGAGGGAACATCAGCACCAGCAGGCTCCATGCCTGTGGTGTTGGGTTCAGGTTGGCCAGGGATTTTATTACATGAAGCCGTGGGCCATGGTTTAGAAGGTGATTTTAATCGTAAAGGTTTGTCAGCATTTTCAGGTCGACTGGGTGAGCAGGTTGCAGCCAAAGGGGTGACTGTCGTTGATGATGGGACGTTGATGGATAGGCGGGGGTCTTTAACCATTGATGATGAGGGAACACCAGCACAATATACAACGTTGATTGAAGATGGTGTATTAGTCAATTACATGCAAGATAAACTCAATGCCAAACTTATGAACATGCAACCCACAGGTAATTGTCGACGTGAATCATATGCACACATCCCCCTCCCGCGGATGACGAATACTTATATGTTGCAAGGCCAATACGATCCGCAAGAAATTATTCGTTCCGTAAAACGAGGTTTATATGCGGTCAATTTTGCTGGTGGACAAGTTGATATCACCTCAGGCCAGTTTGTATTTTCTG
>CAMDJY010000080.1 GCA_945901145.1 Legionella genomosp. 1
AAATAGTATCTTCTCGTAATGCTGCTTGCAATGTCTCTAAATTCAGTAATCCTTGATGATCAGGCTTTAAATACGTCACATCAAAGCCTTGTTTTTCCAAATGTTTAAAGCTATCTAATACCGCTTTATGTTCAGTTTCCATAGTAATCAAATGCAGGCCTTTTCGTTGATAAAACGACGCTGCACCAAGGATTGCTAAATTATCAGCTTCTGTTGCACCTGAGGTGAAGATAATATCTTCTGATTGCGCACCAATGAAACGTGCAATCTGTTCTCTTGCTTCTTCGACTGCGATTGCTGCGGCTTTTCCGTAAGTATGAGTGACCGATGCCGCATTACCAAAGTGTCCGCTCGGTCCCATATAAGCCAGCATCTTGTCTATAACCTTTGGATCTATCGGTGTCGTTGCCATATAATCAAGATAAATAGGCTGTGCATCCATGATTAATCCTTAATTGCCTCATGTTTAACAGCAATATGATGTTGAATATGTGTTAAAATACCACGTAAAATATTAATCTCCATTGCTTCTAATTGTGCCCGATTGAACAACCGTCGAAGCCGTTCTTGTAACCGCTTTGGATTAGATAATTTCAAAAAATCAATCGCGATCAAAACTTCTTCCAAATGCTGATAAAACCGCTCCACCTCATCTGCTTTAGCCAACGCATCTTGTTTATACGTCACTTGTGCCTTGGGTAATAATCCACGCATGCGAATTTCATAATCCATAATCTGTACGGCCTGAGACAAATTCAAAGAACTAAATGTCGGTTCAGTCGGAATATGAATATGATACTGACATTGTAATAATTCTTGATTGGTTAACCCCGAAGACTCTCGACCGAACACGAGAGCAATCTGAGTATCATCACCTACCTCAGTCATCACTTGTGCACATTCTGCAGGCGTCACGCCACGCAACGCAATGTCACGATGTCGGGCACTTGTTCCAAAAACCAGCTGGCAGCCATGCAATGCTTCTTGCAAAGAATTCACAATGACCGCTTGGTGAAGCAAATCATCTGCCCCTGCTGCCAAATCAAGCGCCCGTTGATCGGGAAAAGCTTCTGGATTCACTAAATAGAGCCGTGATAACCCCATGGTTTTCATCGCCCGCGCAGAAGAGCCAATATTGCCAGGATGAGAAGTTTCGACAAGAACAATACGAATTGAATCAAATTTCATGAGTAATTTAAGAACTATATTATTTAAACATGAATTTTAGCACAACTTTATGAAAAAATGTGTTAGAATCTGCCGTTTTTAACGAGAGTTTTTGATCAATGCAACCACTTCTTAATATTGCGATTAACGCAGCTCGTCAGGCCGGTGACATCATTTTGCGATACGCAGACCAACTTGATCGCATCAAAATATCAGAAAAAACACAAAATGACTTTTTTTCTGAAGTCGATATCAAAGCAGAACAAACGATCATTCAAACCATTCATAAAGCTTATCCTGACCACGGGATTATCGCAGAAGAATGCGGTGTCATTCGAGAGGATGCAGAATGCGTTTGGATTATTGATCCTTTAGATGGAACCAATAACTACCTCCATAGTTTTCCTTTTTACGCAGTATCCATCGGTATTCAGATTAAAAATCGAATCGAACATGCGGTAGTTTATGACCCAACGCGCCATGAATGTTTTTCCGCAACCCGAGGACGCGGTGCGCGTTTGAACGATCGCCGTCTTCGGGTTTCCAAACAAACACAATTAACTTCTTCTATGCTTGGCGTCAGTCTACAACATAAAAATCATCACCCAGGACAACCGTCTTTATCAGCGATTCAAGCGCTCATCAATCACTGTGGCAGTGTTCGTCGAACTGGATCTGTAGCATTAGAACTCGCTTATGTCGCTAGCGGACGCTTAGACGGATTCTTTGGATTCGGTTTAAAACCTTGGGATATCGCAGCAGGCAGCTTACTCATCCAAGAAGCAGGCGGCTTCGTCAGCGACCCTCAAGGTGGTGAGCATTTTTTAACTCAAGGTCATATTATTACCGCTACACCAAAAATATTTAAACCGATGATGCAAGCTTTATCATAAGTCTGTTATAGATGAGTTATTGGTAGCTTGAATCTTCATTAAGCTGCCTTCACTTCAACTGACATATAAATACCATCATGTTCTAGTAAATCTTGTATCGCAAGTGCAATAAACTGTTCTGGTGAATATCCAAGAATATCAGCAAAATACTTAGCTTTTTTTGCACTTATTTTTTTTCTATCATGTTCTAAATCACAAAGATATTGTGTAGAAACTGATAATTTAATAGCAAAATCAATCTGACTTTCACCAGAAGACAAGCGTATTGATCGTATAGTTCTACCCAAAGTTAAACGACCTCGTTCTTTTTCTAAGTATTCTCTGGCATTAGTATTCATGTTTATTAACCTCAATAACCGATATAATCGTAACTTCTTGTTGATCATTTTCAAAATAAATTGCGCGATACGATTTATTTAACCGAATTGAACGCTGCCCTTCTCTGTCTCCTTTTAACGGTTCATCATGAAATCCAGGTACTTTGCGCACTTCATAAATACCTATGCGTTCAACATCATCAACCCATAAAAGAAGCTTATCTTTGATATAATATGGAATCTTAACTAGATCTTTCTGTGCCTTTTTTGTAAGTTCTACAACACAATTGCTAGCCAATTTAATACTTTTTATTTTGTATAATATTACAAATAATACACCAAAAACGTGTATAATAAAATAAATATAATCAAGCTTTATCTTGATTTAATCTCATCAATCCCTATATCTTAGATTATATATTTTGTCTTTAGGGGAATTGCATCATGAGTATGTATAAATTAACTTCTAAATTTCAAATGGCTCTAGCCGATGCACAATCATTGGCTTTAGGGCGCGAACATGGGTTCATTGAACCTGAACATCTGATGAAAGCACTGCTTGATCAGCCCGGCGGCAGCTGCCGAGCCTTACTGTCTAAAGCATCTGTCAATCTATCACAATTACGCACATCGATTGATCAAGCCTTAAATAAATTACCCACAGTGTCTGGCACTGGCGGTGAAATCCATATATCGAACCAACTCAATCGCTTATTAAATTTAACCGATAAATTAGCGCAACAACGCCAAGATAGTTATATTTCCAGTGAGTTGTTTATTCTTGCAGCCATGGAAAAAGACGTTGAGGCGCTTAACTTAGCTAAACTCTTAAAACAGGCAGGTGCCACACGCGCCAATATCACCAAAGCCATTGAAGAGATTCGCGGTGGTGAGGCCGTTCATGATGCAGGTGCTGAAGAACAGCGTCAAGCATTAGAAAAATATACCATTGACCTCACAGAACGTGCTGAACAAGGCAAATTAGACCCAGTCATTGGGCGAGATGATGAAATCCGACGTACGATTCAAGTATTACAACGTCGCACCAAAAATAATCCTGTATTAATCGGAGAACCTGGGGTTGGAAAAACAGCCATTGTTGAGGGACTCGCGCAACGTATTATTAATGGCGAAGTTCCTGAAGGTCTTAAAAACAAACGTGTTCTCTCGCTAGATATGGGCGCTTTAATTGCCGGCGCCAAATTTCGAGGTGAATTTGAAGAGCGCTTAAAAGGCGTGTTAAATGATTTATCAAAACAAGAAGGACAAGTCATTTTATTTATTGACGAGCTGCATACCATGGTCGGCGCTGGCAAAGCTGAAGGAGCAATGGATGCCGGCAATATGTTGAAACCATCACTCGCACGCGGGGAGTTACATTGTATCGGTGCAACAACTTTAAACGAATATCGTCAATATATTGAAAAAGACGCAGCGCTTGAACGACGTTTTCAAAAAGTCCTCGTCAATGAACCTTCTGTCGAGGATACTATAGCAATTTTACGCGGCTTAAAAGAACGTTATGAAGTTCATCATGGCGTTGAAATTACCGATCCTGCAATTGTTGCTGCCGCCACCCTCTCCCACCGCTACATCACCGATCGTCAGCTCCCGGATAAAGCCATCGATTTGATCGATGAAGCTGCAAGCCAAATTCGTATGGAAATAGATTCAAAACCCGAAAGCCTAGATAAACTTGAAAGACGTCTCATCCAATTAAAAATTGAACGCGAAGCGTTAAAAAAAGAATCTGATGAAGCCTCGAAAAAACGTTTGTCTGACTTACAGCATAGTATCGACGAATTGGAAAAAACCCATGCCGATCTGAATGAATTATGGAAAGCTGAAAAAGCAAGTTTACAAGGGACCACGCACATCAAAGAATCGTTAGAAGTCGCAAAACAAGCATTGGAAGCTGCGCGGCGTGCCGGTGATTTAGCGCATATGTCTGAACTGCAATATGGCAAAATTCCTGCACTTGAAAAACAACTCAAAGATGCTTCCCACCTCGAAGACCAAGAAACTAAATTAGTCCGCAATAAAGTCACTGAAGAAGAAATTGCAGAAGTCGTTTCCAAATGGACCGGCATTCCTGTCGCAAAAATGTTAGAAGGTGAAAAAGAAAAGCTCTTACACATGGAAGCTGCGCTGCATCAGCAAGTCATTGGTCAGGATGAAGCGGTCGATACAGTCTCCAATGCCATCCGCCGATCACGTGCGGGGCTTTCAGATCCAAATCGTCCGATTGGTTCTTTCCTATTTTTAGGCCCAACAGGTGTTGGGAAAACCGAACTTTGCAAAGCACTTGCAAATTTTTTATTTGATACAGGCGATGCCATGGTGCGTATCGATATGTCTGAATTTATGGAAAAACATGCAGTTGCAAGGCTCATTGGAGCGCCACCTGGATATGTCGGCTACGAAGAGGGCGGCTACTTAACCGAAGCCATTCGTCGACGCCCCTACGCTGTCATTTTGCTTGACGAAATTGAAAAAGCCCATCCGGATGTATTTAATATTTTGCTTCAAGTCTTAGACGACGGTCGCCTAACCGACGGCCAAGGTCGCACGGTTGATTTTAAAAATACCGTGATTGTCATGACCTCAAATTTAGGTTCGGCACTCATTCAAGATATGGGAGAAAAAGCCGATTATAACCAAATCAAAACCGCAGTGATGGAACAAGTGAGCCAGCATTTTCGTCCTGAATTTATTAATCGGATTGATGATAGTGTCGTCTTCCATGCACTGAGCAAGTCGCAAATTGCACATATTGCCTCGATTCAAATCGAACGACTCAATCACCGTTTAGCCCAACAAAATATCAACTTAACCGTATTACCAGAAGCCCTGACCTATATCGCAGAGGCTGGATTTGACCCAGTCTATGGTGCAAGGCCGTTAAAGCGCGTCATCCAACAACGCCTAGAAAACCCACTAGCGCAGGCCCTGTTAAACGGCAAAATTCTACCCGGAGAAACAGTCACGGTATCCGTTCATGAAGGGCAATTAGAATTTAAGAATTAAGCTTAGTTCGTAGGGGATTTAGTATTTCTAAAATTATCCGAACGCTTGTGCAATAGTTCATTCAAAAACTCTTGCATTTTTTCTTGAAAGCTATCCATGCTAGAACATTGCGAGCAAGTATCAAAAAAAGACTTTGCTTTTTCTGTTGATTTTTCAACGGAAATAAATAAATTATTTTTATTTTGCAAATTTATCAAGCATGAAACATAAATAGACCAAGGAAGGGAATAATCTGCTTTTGCCTGAGAGATTAAATTTTTATTACATGGTGATGTTGAATGCTCCAATAATTGAACTCTTTGATTCATTATGTGTGCTTCATAGGCAGCCGCCATGAGCTCTTTTATCGTTTCTTCTTCTGAGAGCTCCTCATCACATTCGTCGTTAAAAAGATCAGTACTTACTTCATCTAATTCACTAAAAAAAGAACGGTTGCTGCTACTTCTACTTTTTGTACGTTTCATTGGTCCTCTCATCGTGAATTAAGTTTTCATAACTCGACATATTAGTTTTTGCTTTTTTATGCCCTGAAAATATCGATTTTTTTGTATGTATGTGTGGTGTATCGGTGACAGAGACGGGTGATGGTACCCCTGCAAATTCTTTAATTTTCATAGACAATTCGTCATCAGTCAACTCATCAAGATTTTCCTTCTCAAAAAGATTATATCTAATAGCTGGGATCAGATTAATATCAATTATCCCTGATAAAAACAGGCGTCGGCAAGGCTCTTTTTCTAAAATTTTTACAGCATTTTTTAATAGAAGCGACTGGAATATGTTCCTAGCAATAGTGACATTATAAGTGCCTGACTCACTCATGGCAATATGATTTAAAATAGGTAAATTTAAAGCTATAAAATTAATCCCTGCAGCAGCAAAAGTTAATTTTTTACCATCATTCTTAACGAGTTTCTCAAAAAGCTCATATGGGTCGACTAGGCCATCACGCATAAAACTTAATATTTTAGGTTGATTGAATATATTAAAAAAATTACTGTGGAGAGTCATTATTTTATGGTTTTCAGTTGATATTTGACTGAAAAAATTCAATACGGCTTGATTTGAAAACATGAATGAAAATAAAGGATGAGCAGATCCAGCCTCAGCGACACTAAGTGCTTGACTTAATACAGCCTGAGCCAATGTTTTATCTGCATAACAAATATGAACTAAATCTTGTTCATTCCAATTGTTTAACCAATCAATACATTCATTAATTAGTTTGATTGAATAGTCTTGAATTGCATGGTTTCTAATTTTTTGGTCTGCACCACATTCAAGGGTTTTTGATAATATTCTATCAAATTGATGTTCTATTAAAATATTAGCTGGTGTTTCAGGCGATTGATTGGTTGGATCTTGATTATGCTTTGTTAACGACACATAGTCCGTAAGTCGTGAAAAGCTTTGGGTGGCTAAATTATATTTTGGGTTCAAATCAAACCAAGTGATGTTTTGTTGTAAAACTGAATTAAAATTTACCAAATAAAGTAAATATCGCTGCAGAGTTTCATCGTAAGCGGATAATTCTAAATGCCTGAGTGTGAAAAAAATGCAATTATGACTGTCCGCTTGATAAAGAGAACCACCAACCACAATAAAAAATATTGGTATATTGAGTTGATTATACTCAGCTCTAAAACTATTGTACTTCGCGCCATGATAGTGATCTGCAATCAATACGATGATTTCTCCATTTTCATTACAAAAAACATCCATAGCAGCATAATGAATACTCCCCCAATCTCCTTGATTAAGTTGGCCGCGTTCTCCAGACTCTA
>CAMDJY010000081.1 GCA_945901145.1 Legionella genomosp. 1
AGACCTTGTTAAGATTTTTCTATGCATAAAAAAAACATCATTTCCATTTTTCTTCTATTAGGGACTCTTGTTCAAGTTATCACTCTTTACTTATCAAAATCGACATGGTCAGATCTTTTTTTTGATTCAGATGCTCTCTATTTACCCGCGCTTTTTTCAGATTTAATTTCAAAACATGGACATATCTCACATTGGTTCTTGACGCCCGCCCCCTATTTTTTTCCGGATTATCTGCTTTTTTCTGCAGCATACTGGACAGGTCATGGGGCCTACCAGCAAATTCTTGTATTTTCAATGCTACAAATTCTACTCACATTTCTATCGATTCAATTTCTTTTAAAACAAACGCATCAATCATTTGGGCTTGCTCAAAGTTCAATGATCATCATCATACTCGTTTGGTTGGCTGAAAATGCAGGGCAGCCTTTTTCTGCTTTATTGATGAGTGCCTATCACTACGGTATTTTCATGACCTCAATTTTTTTTATTGGTCTGTTTTTCAAATATAACAACTTGACCCAAAGCACAAAGCCTATTCATAAAAAATGTTTATTATTCATCTTATGCCTCCTGGCATTTTTATCCACACTCTCAGATGCTTTATTTGTCACCCAACTGATGATTCCTTTTATAATCACAACGCTTTTAATTAAATCTATAAAAAATAAATGGATGATTTTAATACCAGCCATGTTCTCTTTGCTCGGCTATTGGTCATATGATTGCATCGTAAAACATCCCACGCGATATTCGGCGCATATTGGATTTGACAAAATACAGACTCATCTCACAGAACTTTATTCTATTTTAAAAGGGCTGATGGTCAATCACCCATCCTATGGAGTCATCTTTATTCTTTATCTGAGTTTGATTTTGTATTTTTTTATTAGCCTAATAAAACAAAAATCAAGTCAATCTTACTCGAAAAACCTTGTTTGGCTGATTATATTTTCTGTTGTCTCTTCTGCAACAGTTCTCTGTATGCAATGTTTAATCACCAACATTCATTTTGAATTAAGATATTTAATTTCATTGTTATGTTGGCCTGTTATTATTACCATACTACTGATAAGCCATTATTTACGACGATATGCTTTTACAATAAACATACTACTGGCAACATGTGTGTTTTTATCTTTATTTGTGCAAACATACACATCAACCGCAAATCTTGGTATCAAATATAAGCTTTATGATAAAGACTTAGCATGTATTGATGATGCACTGAGCAAAAAGGGATTAACGAGTGGCATTGCCCAATATTGGGATGCCAAACATATTCAACTTTTTAGTCGACTTGACCTGAATTTAGCGCAATATTCTGATAATTTAGACGAATTTCTTTGGATTACTTCTACTGATTTTTATAAAAATAACTATGATTTTGCGATTTCTATTGAAAAAGCTATCAAACCAACGATAAACACTAAAAAAATTGTGTCTTGTGGCAATTATATTCTTCATATTTATGGAAAAAATAAATTACAAGTTCATGAATTCGCAAGACCTGGTGAAAGCCTTCTATGGCAAGCATGTGAATTACCAACAAGCATTGGCTTTTACACAAAAAACTGTGAAACCAAAACCAAACCAGTGTCGCAATCAGGATACCTTTCTTTTGGACCATATCTGAGAATGCCATCTGGTCGATACCAATTTGAAATCACTTATTCGAGTCCAGACAAACCATCTGAAATCATTGGCAAATGGGATATTGCCCTACCAAAAATCTTATTAACTCATGGTATTTTAAAAGGTTCTGATGGCTTGCAAACAAAAGTAAATGGCGAATTTTTCATTGATTCAAATATTAACCTGGAAAAAATTGAAATAAGAACGTTTACACATCAAGATAAACCCATGACATTGTTTTCAATAAAACTCACTCGAACTGCTTAATTTAAGCAAACAACATTAAAAAATAATGACATTTTTACAAGCTAACGCTATGATTCGGACCAATATTAAAACTCCGCACTCACACATCATGTCATTAATTGTAAAAACTAACATTAAACACCTTATTTTCCGCTTATATTTTAAAACATACACAGCTTTAAAACACACACCTAAATGGCAACAACGATTAGTTTATTTGGTTAGAAATTATCCTGGGTTTCAAAAACATCTTCAAGCACGCCAAGAACGAACGCTCATTTTTCCCTATATTCCTCAAAACCTAGATGATCTTTCCAGCGAAGCACGCATGATTTATCAAGCTTTCAAACAGGATCATATTTCATGAGAATTGTTATTGATTTACAAGCCATTCAATCTGGAAGTCGATTACGTGGCATTGGCCGTTATGCTCTAGCTTTAACTGAAGCCTTGATCCGCCAGAAAGGTAATCATGAAATTATTTTAGTTTTATCAGGATTATTTCCAAAAACCATTTTACCTTTAAAAACTTTATTCAAAGCTCAAATTCCAGAGGAAAATATTTTTGTTTGGTATGCCCCTACGCCAATAGATCAGACGAGAGCACTCGATGTATGGTATGCCGATACAGCAAAAAAACTTCGAGAAGCATTTTTAGCAAATTTAAAGCCAGATATTGTTTTAATCACGAGTTTGTTCGAAGGCCACGAACATGAAGTGATCACCAATATTGGCTGCTCTGACAGCAACGCAATCACCAGCATTGGTTATTTCGATACCACTATACCAACCGCAGTAATTTTATACGATCTCATTCCCCTGCTTTATCCCAAACTGTATTTAACTAATCCACAGTCGGCGACTTGGTATCAACAAAAGATTAAAAATTTAGAGAAAGCCGATCTCATTTTAGCGATTTCTGATTCGGCAAAACATGAAGTCACGACAACAGGGCTTACCATCGATCCCAACATCATTGTGAATATTGGCTCTGCAGCCGAACAACATTTTCAAAAAATCACTTTAAGTCAAGAAGTACAAACTGACTTTAAAAATCGTTACCAGCTCAAACAAGATTTTTTAATGTACACGGGTGGCATTGACCCACGAAAAAATATTGAAGGGCTCATTCGCAGTTTTGCACAGTTACCCAAAACCTTGAGCGACACACATCAACTGGCTATTGTTTGTCAAATTAATCCCCATGAACGCGAATGTCTCATGAAGCTAATTAGAGCTCAGGGATTATCACCGGAACAAGTCATCATCACCGGCTATGTTCCGGAAGAGGATTTAGTTATCTTCTATAATTTATGTAAAGTGTTTATTTTCCCTTCCTGGCATGAAGGCTTTGGTTTACCAATTTTAGAAGCCATGATGTGTGGTGCACCCGTTATTGGCTCCAATACATCTAGTATACCCGAAGTAATAGGCCGAGAAGATGCTCTATTTGACCCGTATGAAGATGATGCAATTACAGAAAAACTTACAATGATTTTAACCAATGAAACGTTTCGAAACTCTATGATAGAGCATGGAAAAATTCAAGCGCAGCAATTTTCATGGGATAAAACAGCACGCAAAGCCCTGGATGCATTTACAGCATTTCAGCAAAACAAAAATAAGACCATACAAAGTTCTGACAACCGACCAAAATTAGCGTATATCTCCCCAATTCCTCCGGAAAAATCAGGCATTGCTCAATACAGTGCAACGCTCATTCCTGCTTTAAGTACTTATTATGACATCGATATCATTACCACAACGACAACAGATTTACCACCTGAATTAAAACCCTATTGTGTCAAACGCAATGTTGCATGGCTTAAAACTCATAGACAAAATTATCAACGCATTCTCTATCACATGGGCAACTCCACATTTCATACGCATATGCTTGAATTATTAAACAGTATCCCAGGTATTGTTGTCTTACATGACTTTTATCTCAGTGATATTCTCCGACACTTAGAGTTCACGCAAAAAAATGTTTTTATATGGTCTGAAGCGCTTTACTATGCGCATGGCTACCATGCACTCAAAGAACGCTATCAAGCAAATACAGAACACGTCAAATCTTATTATCCATCTAACAAAAAAATCACTGATCAAGCCATGGGCATGATTGTACATTCACAAGAAGCTCTAGATCTTGGGGAACAATGGCTCGGGACATCTGCCACAAAATCATGGTTTCATGTACCGTCTTTACAAACATTAGGCATAATCAGTCAACATTCAGCACGTGAACGTTTAAAATTAGATGAATCTAATTTCGTCGTGTGTAGTTTCGGTTATCTTGCATCAAGCAAACTAAATCATATGCTATTAAAAGCTTGGCACGCGTCCATGCTCATGCACGAGACGCAAAGCCTGTTAATTTTTGTCGGGGAGGCTGGCGGCGAATATGGCGCTGCACTCGTTGATTATATTAAAAACAACAAACTTGAAGATCGTGTTTTAATTACCGGCTGGGTCGACGATACACAATTTAGAGATTACTTAGCTGCTGCTGATTTAAGTGTTCAATTGCGTACCGGCTCGCGTGGAGAAACATCTGCAGCTGTTTTAGCTTGTATGGCTTATGGGATACCAACCATTGTGAATGCCCATGGCACCATGAAAGAACTGCCTAAAGAGGCCGTTTGGATGCTTAATGATGATTTTCAACAGCAAGATTTAGTTGAAGCGTTAAATACCTTATTTCAAAATCCAGATCAACGTTTTCAACTCAGCAAACAAGCAACAACAATTATTCAACAACAACATACGCCAGAAATTTGTGCACGTCATTATTATGATGCCATCGAAGCCAGTTATGCAAACCAAAGGATCAATCATGCTCTTTTAAAGGCAATTAAACCCCCTATTCATGTGAAAGATTTACTACTATTATCAGAATCCATCAGCATGAATAATCTAACTACCCCAGGCATTAAACAACTATTTATTGATGTGTCGCACTGGAATGCACATCAAAAAGATGATCCGTACAAACACGATTTGCTAGAAAAATTAATTCACAACCCACCCCAAGGCTATCGCATCGAACCAATTTACACGCATCAAGTGAACCAATTCTATCGATACGCGCGGAGATTTATGTTAAAAAAATTATCTTGCCCAGAACATATTCTAAAAGATGAGATTATCTCCATCCAACCTGGTGATTGTTACCTCACACTCTCAACAAACCAACCATACAACAACCATCAACGAGACTATCTTGCCTACATGCAACGTCGGGGGGTCGAGCTTTATTTTGCAAAACAACAGGCATCTTCATCACCCCACCCCACCACAACTTTAGAACACTATCTTCGAGAACAACTACCCAATTTAGCTTGGCACCGTCAAGTTACAGAAATAGAATTATCGTAATGCCTCAGTAAATGGTGGACGATATGACTTATCTATAATTTGACGTGCTATGAGTATTCTGTTGTATTAATCTTCTAGATTGTAAAATCTCATCATATTCACATAAACTTCTAATCTGACTATCACTCTCAACGATACCTTCATTACCTGGTATTTTTCTAAGATAGACCAAAGCATCGTAAACATTACCTGTACATTTTTCAGATAAACTATCTAGTCTTTTTTTATGTTTATTTTCATCACAAAAAGATTCTGATAGCAATGACATCTCAATTAACTTCAAGGCAACAAGCACAGTGCCAGTTCTTCCCATACCGCCGTGACAATGAATTGCAATTTTTTTACCAAGATGGGCTTGCCTCAGAAATTCTTCATACACTCTATCGTATAACTCAAAAGAAGGCGCAGTAAAGTCAGGAATAGATACATCACGATATTCTATGCCAACTTGTTCAGCAAGTGTTGAAAAATTAGGTGCTGCTTCAAGTCCAAAAATCACAGACACATCTTTTTCCTGCAGATATCGAAACACATTTAAAGGGTTTTGACCCCAAAGACGAGGATGTGCTAGCGCTACTACAGAAAAAACCGTCTCATCAGGTAATACAAAAGGTGTTTCGCGATACTCTCTTGGTTTCATTATATTAACACCTCCATATTTAATCTAACTTCGATATATTACTTGAATATTCTTCTGAGGGTTCTATCTTTGTTGTGTCTTCTGATTTCTTTATTTCAATTAACGCATCCTTAAATTTGTCACTCATAATAAGATCATTTTCTTGATGCTCAGATGGAGTATTTTGACAATCAATACCCATTTGCTGCTTAATTTCCTGCTTAATGACATTTTCATACACAAGCAAAGCATTGATATCATTTATCGTCTCTACTGAGTGACTACCATTTTCAGATTTAGAATTACCTGATGAGACAACCCGTTCCGCTCTCGTTTTTTCAACAGCTTGTTTGACAAAAAGAGAGCATGGAACTGCTATCGTCTCCATGCTAGGAGTTACAGAGGAATTAATTTTCTGTTCTTGATCAAGCACAGCAGGATCTTCTTTCGCAGCTTTTTCAATAATTTCTCGCAATTTAAGACTCGCTATCGCAGTGCCACTACGACCATCACCTGCACCACAATGAATAGTGATTTTTTTTCCTTCTTCTGTCGCTTTTTTTACTTGTTGGTATAATTGACTGTATGTCTCCGGTGGTGCTTGAGTAAAATCTTTAATAGGAAGGTGATAATATTCTAACCCATATTTTTTAGCAAGCTCCGTATAGTCGGTCTCTCTTAGGCCAACTATCACTCCACCAGCTGCAGAGACACTCTGCAAACGAACATATTCCATAGCGCCAGCAGGCTGACGACTATCAGGAGCAGCCATTGCAGCTACATAAATTTCTTGACCAAACAAATTCAAACGGTGTTCTCTATAATTGACAGGAACTCTTGGAGTGACTTTATCTTCCATAATAAGCACCAAATTAAGTTCATTATGAATAATTAATAGACCAAAAAAGAAGTTCTGTCAAAAAAAAAGCCTATCAATCATTAAATCGCTTAATATCAGCGCCTAATTGAGCGAGTTTTAATTCTATTTGTTCGTAGCCTCTATCAACATGATAAATACGTTCAACAACTGTCTCACCCTCAGCCGCAAGGCCCGCTAAAATAAGGCCTGCGGAAGCGCGGAGATCAGTCGCCATCACCGGTGCCCCGGTTAGATGATCAACGCCAGTCACCATCGCAGTATTTCCATTTAATCGAATTTTTGCACCCATACGCTGTAATTCTTGCACATGCATAAAACGATTTTCAAAAATTGTTTCTACAACTGTCGACGCACCCTCGGCAACAGTATTCATCGCCATAAACTGTGCTTGCATATCTGTGGCAAAACCAGGAT
>CAMDJY010000082.1 GCA_945901145.1 Legionella genomosp. 1
CAGCGACGGCAACTGACTCTTGGTCTTGCAATGCATAATAATACCCCATCAAACCTTCAAGCTCAGGGAATTCACCGACCATACCAGTCATCAAATCTGCTTTAGATAATAATGCAGCTCGATTTGCATCAATAGGATTTAAATTTAAATCCCGTGCTAACGCCATCATAAAGTGCCCAATGCGCTGGGCCTTATCGTATAATGTCCCCAGTTTTTCTTGAAAGACCACCTGGGTTGTGTCGGTGACATAATCACTCAATTTTTTTTGCTTATCTTGGGCGTAAAAAAATGCTGCGTCACTTAAACGCGCACGCATCACTCGTTCATTGCCGGCGATAACTTGTTCAACATTCTGACTTTCAATATTAGAGACTGCAATAAAATAAGGTAATAATCGACCATCTCGAGTATAAATAGGAAAACATTTTTGATGAACTTGCATCGCAGCAACCAAAGCTTCTGTCGGCACATTATCTAAAAAGCCAGCATCAAAAGGCACACACAACGCCACCGGCCACTCGACAATGGCAGTCACTTCATCAAGCAAATCTGGTGAGCTTGCTACCACCCCATGAACTTGCTCTGCAGCCTGCGCGATCATGCGCTCAATTTTTTGGCGACGCTGATGAAAATCAACAATCACCTGTGCTGCTAGCAGTGTATTTTCATAGTGCGCAGGCGAAGAAATTTGCACGGTAGATGGATGATGAAAACGATGACCGAAGCTCTCTCGACCCGTCTCACACCCTAATAATTTAAATTCAATCACCTCTTCATCTGCAAGCAAAACGATCCAATGCACTGGACGTAAAAATGAATGCTCACCATTACCCCAACGCATCGGTTTGGCAATCGGCAAAGTCAAAACGGCATGCTGTAAAATCTCTGGCAATAACTGACATGTATCTTGTCCAGGAACAAAACTTTTAAACGCCCAACAACGACCCTTTGGCGTGTCAATCATCTCAAGTTTTGCCACATCTACACCACAAGCATTGGCAAAACCTAGCAATGCTTTCGATGGTGAGCCATTAGGAAGTAAACCCATCGCCTCAGTAGGACCTTGCCGCAAGACAGTCTGATCTGGTTGTTGAGATTCAACTTGAAAGCGCACAGCGATGCGACGCGGGGTCGCTAAACATGCCTCTTCATCAACAACAAAAACTAAACCTTGCTTCTCTAAGCCCAATATAATATTTTTTAGCAGCGCTTGAGACACCGTCTTCACTGCTTGAGACGGTAACTCCTCTGTACCAATTTCAAATAAAATATCACGCATTGTCATACAGTACCTTGCATAGGAAAGCCGAGCGCCTCTCGGGCTTGATAATACACTTCAGCAACCCGACGTGATAATTGTCGAACACGAAGAATATAACGCTGACGTTCAGTCACTGAAATCGCATGGCGGGCATCTAACAAATTAAAAATATGCGATGCTTGAATTACCATTTCATAAGCCGGTAACGCAAGCGATAATGCCATCAACTGGTTGGCTTCAGATTCATAATAATCAAATTGATTAAATAAAGCATCAACATTGGCATGCTCAAAATTATAAGCAGACATCTCTACTTCTTGTTGATGAAACACATCACCGTAGGTGACTACCCGCTGTCCCATATGAGCCCAGGGTAAAGCAAATAAATTATCCGTGCCTAAAATTGACATCGCTAAACGTTCAAGCCCGTAAGTTAATTCCCCGGTAATCGGCTGACAAGGTAACCCACCAACTTGTTGAAAATAGGTAAATTGCGAAACTTCCATGCCATTTTGCCAGACCTCCCAACCAAGCCCCCAAGAACCCAAAGTCGGTGATTCCCAGTTATCCTCAACGAAACGAATGTCATCTATTTGTGGATTCACGCCTAAAGCAATTAATGATTGTAAATATTTTTCTTGAATATCAAGCGGGGAAGGCTTGAGTACCACCTGAAATTGATAATAATGTTGTACCCGGTTTGGATTTTCACCATAACGACCATCCGTCGGACGTCGAGAAGGCTGTACATAAGCCGCACACCATGGTTCAGGACCAATAGCGCGTAAAAACGTAGCAGGGTGAAAGGTGCCTGCGCCCACTTGCATATCCAAAGGTTGTAAAATGACACACCCTTGTGCAGCCCAAAATTGTTGGAGGATAAAAATAATATCCTGAAATGTCGCAGGCTTAGTCATATTAAAAATTACTTCTTAGCTTGCTGATTAATCATATCTTGTAAAGATGTCTCACTCGCACCGCCAGGTACAAAACTTGGCTTAGTTTTCGTATCAAATTGCCCCTTAGGCGTTGATGCGATAATAAATGCAGGTGTTCCCATCAAATGAATTTTTTCTGCTAATTGACGATTAGCTGCTAACTCATCTTTGATTGCTTGACTATCCATATCTTTTTTCAATTGATCGATATTTAAGCCAATTGATTTTGCAGCATCCAAAACAATCGCGTCTGTTAATGGCTTCTCTTGACTCAACAAGGCATCTTGCATGGCTTTATATTTTCCTTGCACAGCCGCAGCTAAAGCCGCTTGTGATGCGAATTCTGAAGTCTTACCAAAAATTGGGAACTCTTTGTAGACGACGCGTAAGTTTTTATTTTTTTCAGTTAAGCTTTGAACAACAGGATTCATTTTTTTGCAATGGACGCACTGGTAATCAAAAAACTCGACCAATGTAACATTGCCTTTTGGATCACCAGCGACTGCGAGTTGACCTTTAAAAAGAGGGGTAGATTGTTCTAAGATTGCATTTTGTGCTTGTAGTTGCAGCTCTTTTTGCTGTTTTTGTTGTAAGACTTGAGACGCTTCAACCAAAACTTCGGGGTGACTCACCAAATAATCATGGATCACTTGTTCGACTTGTTTTTTCTGTGGCGCTGAGAAACCATCATCTTTTGCTGCAAATCCTTGCGAAGAAATCGCCGCAACTGCAGTCACTACCGTTAATACATGCTTTAATTTCATGTTAATCTCCTATTGATTCATTCATCTGATTCACTTATCCGGGGTTGACCCTATCATCTGTTTCATAGAATTTCAAGGGACATCAGCAAGCAAATTTGCATAAGCGACAACTAACCACTTCGTTCCCTCTTGGAATTTGACTTGGACACGGGTATGAGCACCATCTCCCTCAAACAACAGCACCGTTCCCTGGCCAAATTTAGCATGATAAACCGATTGACCTAAACGTAATCCACAATCATGAACCGCTTTAGCCTGCGGGGTACGACCACTACGAACTTCATCCAATAATCCCTCAGGCAGTTCATGCAAAAATCGAGAGGGTCGATGATACTCTTCTCGTCCATATTGACGACGTACCTGCGCATATGAAATCGTCAATTGTTGCTTCGCTCGAGTCAAACCAACATAGCAAAGTCGACGTTCCTCTTCCAATCGCGTTGGATCATCTTGAGATTGTCTCCCCGGAAATACGCCCTCTTCCATACCGACTAAAAACACTAAAGGAAACTCGAGGCCTTTAGCCGCATGAATTGTCATAAGGTGCACATACTGCTCATGATCTGATGCCTGCATATCGCCAGCCTCTAAGGAGGCATGCGCTAAAAACTCTGCCAATAATAACGAACCTGGCTCTTGTATCGTCTGCTCGAAACGAAATTGTCGTGCCGCATTCACTAATTCTTGTAAATTCTCAACTTTGGACTCACCCTGACCGCCTTTGATTTTCGAAAAATGCGCAATTAAACCACTGGCTTCAATCACATCGGCAATTTGTGCCTCTAATTCATTGACTTTACTACGAGCTTGCAATTGTTGAATCATTTGAATAAAGCCGGTTAGTGCTTGTGCCGCGCGTCCTGAAAGTCTATGCGTATTTAAAAAATCGACAGCCATATCCCATAACGATACACCATCTTGCTGGGCTTGATTACGAATTTCATCGAGCGTTTTTTCACCAATACCACGCGTTGGAAAATTGACGATACGTTCAAAGGCCCCATCATCCGAAGGATTGAGCATCAGTCTTAAATACGCCATAGCATCTTTGATTTCAGCCCTTTCAAAATAACGCATACCGCCATGAATTCGATAAGAAATACCCGCATACAACAAAGCTTCCTCTAAAACACGTGACTGCGCATTAGAACGATATAAAATTGCAATATCTTGGTGCGGTATACCGTGTGAAATTGCTATTTCAATACGTTCTTTCACAAACCGTGCCTCATCAAGCTCATTGCTCGCCCCATAGACTTTAATCAGATCGCCTTGAGATCCTGATGTCCAAAGGGCTTTACCCATACGCGCAGTATTATGACTAATCAACGCATTCGCTGCTTCAAGAATGGTCGCAGTCGAACGATAATTTTGCTCGAGACGAATCACCTCAGTGTTAGCAAAATCATCAGAAAATCGTTGAATATTTTCAATTTTAGCACCGCGCCAACCATAGATAGACTGATCATCATCGCCCACCACCATCACTGACGTGTGCTTACCTGCCAATAAACAAATCCAAGCATATTGAACAGTATTTGTGTCTTGAAACTCATCAACTAAAATCGCTTGAAAACGTTGTTGATAATGCAATAATAGCTCAGGATTTGACTTAAGCATCTCATAGCATCGCAACAAAATCTCTGCAAAATCTATAACACCTTGAGAGACACAGAGCTTCTCATAAGCCTTATAAATCGCCAACAGCGTCCGCGAAGGACCATACCCCAACACCGGCACATGCTCTGGACGTAACCCTTCATCTTTTTGGCTATTAATAAAATGTTGAGCTTGCTTCACCGGCCATTGTTCGATATCCAGATTCAAAGACAAAATCGCACGCTTAATTAACCGTCCTTGATCATCGCTGTCTAAAATTTGAAAATGCAGAACAAGGTTTGCTTCGTGATAATGCTGTCGTAACAAACGATGACACAATCCATGAAAAGTACCAACCCACAAACCATGAATGGAAGTTTTTAATAAATCTTGCAAACGCCCTTTCATTTCACCCGCAGCTTTATTGGTAAAAGTCACTGCAAGAATCGAATCAGCAGAAAAACCATGCTGCGTCATCAGCCAAGCCATGCGGCTAACCAACACCCGGGTTTTGCCACTACCCGCACCAGCTAATACTAATAAATTGCCTAAGGGCGCCGTAACAGAGCGATATTGCTGTTCATTTAGACCAGTTAACCAAGATGGATGATTCATATTGTTTTTCTCAACATCAACAAGGGAGTTCTCATTCGACATTGCCTAGTGTACCATGAAGCATGATTATTTGATCTTAGTCGATTCATGCGTTCAGTGATTATTTCTATTTATGCGCTCTTAACCATCCTCCTCGCAGCTTGTATGCCCAGAGGGCCAAACCCTGATGACCCTTATGAAAGCATCAACCGGCGTATTTATAAATTCAATCGCGGTCTTGATCAAGTGGTTTTAAAACCTCCTGCAAAAATATATAAAGCAATCACCCCAGCCCCCATCCGTGCGGGGATTAACAATGTCTACCGCAATATTAATCTTCTGCCCTCAATAGCAAATGATCTCTTACAAGCTGATTGGCGCCATACCTTACAAGATACCTGGCGCCTCATCATCAACTCAAGCCTTGGCATTGGCGGTATCTTTGACCCTGCAAGCACCTGCCAATTACCCGCCCATAGTAATGATCTCGGCCTTACTTTTGCCAAATGGGGCGATAAAAAATCACCCTATATTATCATTCCATTTTTAGGCCCAAGTACCATTCGTGATGGTATGGGATTATTATTCGACTACACCCTATTCAGCCCCTATCCCTATATACCAAACGATGATGTCATTTATGGCGTATTAGGTTTACGTTATATTGATCTCAGAGCGCAAATGCTTGATACCGAAAAACTGATGAGTGATTCTTTGGATGAATACTCTTTCATGCGCGATGCCTACTTACAAAACCGCAATTATCTCATCACGGGCACCCAAGCAACACCAGATAGTGTCTATGTCGATGATGACAACGATAATCAGAAAAGTTTGAATTTACTCACAGAAAATCCGAATACAACGCCGACTTCTGATTGAAGTTTATGTATTCCAAAATTATTCTAATTACACCACATCACTGGTAATTTTTGTTGTTGCGCATGTTTGAGTAGATCAATCAGCGGTACTGCACGTAGTTTCAGACTCACAGTTTGAGAAATATTTATATTTTCTTCAGGATTTTGGTTTGTTAGCGCTTCTTGCAAAGCTTGAAGCGCGCCTGGGACATCTTCAGCCGCTAATGCACTTGGCATCGTACCACTATGTTTCATCAGTTTGATTAATTGCAGCGCGACATCACCAAACATAGTGATATTTGAGTATCCTTGACATTGAAATGTCACGAGCATGATTCGTCCTGTTAATTAAGAAGTCAGTCGATAAGCCGGGTTCTGTCATTGAGCAATCATTCATCTGGGACAAGCGTCACCGCTTGCCTCAAGCAACCTACCCGAATCTCGCGCGGGTCACGCGTGACGATCTTTCGACCAATCATAGATTCCTATTTGGTCTTGCTCCGAGTGGGGTTTTCCCTGCCACGTCTGTTGCCAAACGTGCGGTGCGCTCTTACCGCACCATTTCACCCTTACCTGTAAACAGGCGGTATATTTTCTGTGGCACTTTCCGTAGACTCACGCCTCCCAGGCGTTACCTGGCACTCTACCCTATGGAGCCCGGACTTTCCTCGCTGAGCATAAAATGCTCAGCGCGATTGCCTGACTGACTTCAATACAATCATATCATAAAAAAATCGAAGAGACTTTAAATTTTAACGAGTTCCGATAAATTCATCATCAAAATAACGCTTAAGCTTCGTTCTTAATGTTCCACGACTCACACCTAAAACACGAGCAGCTTTAGATTGATTATAACGGGTTAATTCCATCACTGTACGGAATAAAGGTGCTTCAACTTCTTCAACAATCAATTGATAAAGATTGAGATTCAAATCTTTGCTACTGACATTCG
>CAMDJY010000083.1 GCA_945901145.1 Legionella genomosp. 1
ACAGTTTGTCATATCAAATCTAATGAATTTCATATTGACTTAATTCCTGCCCGATTAAGGGGAGAAATTGCCCTGTTTAATATTATTAATCCGGCAACAGGTGAAGTTATTGTAGAGCAGGGACGTAGAATTACAACACGTCATATTAATACCATGGAAAAAGAAAATATGAAGGACCTCGTTGTCCCTCGGGATTATTTAACTGGTAAAGTCCTTGCAAAAGATATCATCGATACCTTGACCGGTGAATCACTGGCATTAGCCAATGGCGAAGTTACTAATGAATTGCTCGTTAAATTAACTCAGCACGATATTCATCAATTTGAGATGATTTACACCAACGACCTCGATCATGGCTCTTACATTTCTGATACGTTAAGAGTTGATTCAGCGACTTCACAGCTTGATGCACTGGTTGAAATATATCGGATGATGCGTCCCGGCGAACCACCGACGAAAGAGGCGGCTGAAGCACTTTTTAAAAATTTATTCTTTACCGAAGAACGCTATGATTTGTCTGCTGTTGGCCGGATGAAATTTAATCGCCGCGTTGGCAGAAAAGAAGATACGGGCCTAGGCATTTTAACAAAAGAAGATATTCTTGCGGTGATCAAAACGTTGATTGATATCCGTAATGGTCATGGCATGGTTGATGATATTGATCATTTAGGTAACCGGCGTGTACGTAGTGTAGGCGAAATGGCTGAAAATCAATTCCGGGTTGGGCTTGTTCGCGTTGAGCGTGCGGTTAAAGAGCGCTTAAGCTTAGCTGAGTCAGAAAACTTAATGCCTCAAGATTTGATTAATGCAAAACCTGTGTCAGCTGCCGTTAAAGAATTTTTTGGTTCGAGCCAACTTTCACAGTTTATGGACCAAGTCAATCCTCTTTCTGGCGTGACGCATAAACGACGTGTTTCAGCGCTGGGCCCAGGCGGGTTAACTCGTGAACGTGCAGGGTTTGAAGTACGTGACGTACACACTACCCATTACGGTCGTGTTTGTCCAATTGAAACACCAGAAGGACCTAATATTGGATTAATTAATTCGCTTTCTATTTATGCACGGACCAATGCGTATGGCTTTATCGAAACCCCTTGTCGTAAAGTTATCGATGGACATGTGACGGAAGAAGTTGAGTATTTATCAGCGATTGAAGAAGTTGATCAATACATTGCTCAATCAAACGTTGCTTTAGATAAAAAAGGTAAAATATTAGCCGATCTAGTTCCATGTCGCCATGAAAATGAGTTTTCTTTGACGACGCCAGACAAAATAAATTATATGGATATTTCACCCAAGCAGATTGTTTCAGTTGCTGCATCGCTCATTCCTTTTTTAGAGCATGATGATGCAAACAGAGCGCTCATGGGTTCAAACATGCAACGTCAAGCAGTGCCGACCTTACGTGCTGAAAAGCCACTTGTTGGGACTGGCATGGAGCGTATTGTTGCCTCCGACTCCGGTGTTTCAGTCGTTGCGAAACGTGGTGGTGTTATTGACTTAGTTGACGCCTCGCGCATAGTTGTTCGCGTCAATGATGATGAAACCACCGCAGGAGAAACTGGAGTAGATATTTATAATCTGATGAAGTATTTTAGGTCTAACCAAGATACTTGTATTAATCAAATTCCAATAGTTAAAAAAGGCGATTTTATCCAACGAGGTGATATCTTAGCTGATGGACCTTGTACGGATATGGGCGAACTGGCTCTGGGCCAGAATTTGCTTGTGGCATTTATGCCCTGGAATGGATACAACTTCGAGGATTCTATTTTAATCTCAGAGCGCGTTGTCCAAGATGATCGCTTTACCAGTATTCATATCGAAGAACTGACGTGCATAGCACGCGACACAAAATTGGGAACTGAAGAAATTACAGCAGATATTCCTAACGTGGGTGAGTCTGCACTAGCGAGTTTGGATGAATCCGGTGTCGTCTACATTGGGGCTGAAGTTAGTGCTGGAGCTATTCTTGTTGGAAAAGTGACGCCGAAAGGCGAGACTCAATTAACCCCAGAAGAAAAATTGCTTCGTGCAATTTTTGGTGAAAAAGCTTCTGATGTTAAAGATTCGTCACTTCGAGTTCCATCCGGCATGAATGGAACGGTAATTGATGTTCAAGTGTTTACACGTGATGGTCTTGAAAAAGACGCGAGAGCAAAAAGTATTGAAGAAGAACATCTCGCTCGAATTCGTAAAGATTTGATAGATGAGCGCAGAATTCGTGAAGAAGATATCTTCCAGCGCGTTTATAATCTTCTCATAAGTAAAGTTGCAACGGGTGGCCCGAATGGCTTAAAGTCAGGAACAGCGATTAACCATGAGTATTTGACTAAAATTCCTCGTGAAAAATGGTTTGATATTCGAATTAAAGATGAAGGCCTCAGTCAACAGTTAGAGCAGTCTTCTAAACAACTCGAGTTATTAGTTAAAGAAATGGAAAAACGCTTTAACGAAGGTCGCAAAAAAATAGTTCAAGGTGATGATCTTGCTCCTGGTGTATTAAAGATTGTTAAAGTATATCTTGCTGTGAAGCGTCGAATTCAACCTGGTGATAAAATGGCCGGACGCCACGGAAACAAAGGGGTAATTTCGATTGTAGTTCCAATGGAAGATATGCCTTATATGGAAGATGGAACCCCTGTTGATATCGTTCTAAATCCGCTTGGTGTTCCATCTCGTATGAACATTGGTCAGGTTTTAGAAACCCATCTGGGTCTTGCTGCCAAAGGACTCGGGAAGCGTATCGCAGAGCTGCTCGATAAAAAGGCATCAATGGATGAGATTAAGTCATACTTATTGAAGATTTATAATCATGATGGACAGCAGCGACTCAATCTTGATTGCCTGAATGACGATGAGTTGCGAGTACTTGCAAATAATCTTCGTGCAGGCGTGCCTATGGCAACTCCTGTATTTGATGGTGCGTCCGAACATGAAATCAAGGCGATGTTGCACTTAGCTGGTTTGCCCGCCAACGGTAAAACCATGTTGCTAGATGGACGCACAGGACGAACTTTTGATAATCCGGTAACTGTCGGGTATATGTACATGCTGAAATTAAATCATCTAGTTGATGATAAGATGCACGCTCGTTCCACTGGCTCGTATAGTTTGGTGACACAGCAACCTTTAGGGGGTAAAGCCCAATTTGGGGGGCAGCGCTTTGGAGAAATGGAGGTCTGGGCACTTGAAGCATATGGTGCAGCGTATACATTGCAAGAAATGTTAACGGTGAAATCAGACGATGTGGCGGGTCGTACGAAGATTTATAAAAACATTGTTGATGGTGATCATCGTATGGATCCAGGTATGCCGGAATCGTTCAATGTCTTATTGAAAGAGATTCGTGCGCTTGGAATCGATATAGAATTGGATCACAACTAAAACGTTTTTTTTTGGAGGCATAACTTTGGCTAGCATCGAACCAGTAAGAAAAGCACCGGTTGTCATGAGTGATTTACTTGGCATGCTTAAACAACATGGCCAGACAGAAGAGTTTGATCAGATTCAGATTCGTCTAGCTTCTCCTGAACTTATTCGCTCTTGGTCTTATGGTGAAGTTAAGAAACCAGAGACCATTAATTACCGAACGTTTAAACCTGAACGTGACGGATTATTTTGCGCAAAAACCTTCGGTCCTGTAAAAGACTATGAATGTTTGTGCGGTAAGTATAAGCGATTAAAACATCGTGGTGTCATTTGCGAAAAATGTGGGGTTGAACTTGCATTAGCAAAAGTTCGTCGTGAACGCATGGGTCATATTGAGTTGGCTAGTCCTGTGGCACACATATGGTTCTTAAAGTCGTTACCATCGCGTATTGGCTTGCTCTTAGATATGACTTTAAGAGATATTGAGCGTGTCCTTTATTTTGAAGCTTTTGTTGTTGTTGATCCAGGCATGACTGAACTTGAGCGCGGACAACTATTGAATGATGAAGTTTATCTTGATGCAATGGAGCAATACGGCGATGAGTTTGATGCCCGCATGGGTGCTGAAGCAATTCGTGATTTACTTCGACAAATCAATCTTAAAGAAGAAATTAAATCGCTACGCGAAGAATTACCAACAACTAATTCAGAAACCAAAGTCAAGAAAATAACTAAGCGACTGAAGTTACTAGAAGCATTCTATGAGTCTGGGAATAAACCAGAGTGGATGATCATGAGTGTTCTTCCCGTGCTGCCACCTGATTTGAGGCCGCTAGTTCCCTTGGATGATGGTGGACGTTTTGCTACCTCAGATTTGAATGATTTATATCGTCGTGTGATTAATCGTAATAATCGTTTGAAACGTTTACTGGATCTTAACGCGCCGGATATTATCGTTCGTAATGAAAAACGAATGTTACAAGAAGCTGTTGATGCGCTTTTAGACAATGGTCGTCGCGGGCGAGCAATCACTGGAAGTAATAAACGACCACTAAAATCACTTGCAGATATGATCAAAGGTAAACAAGGTCGTTTCCGTCAGAATTTATTAGGTAAACGTGTTGATTACTCTGGACGTTCAGTGATTGTTGTCGGCCCAACATTACGCTTGCATCAGTGTGGATTGCCCAAAAAAATGGCGTTAGAATTATTTAAACCCTTTATTTTTAGCAAGCTAGAATTTCGTGGTTTGGCTACGACAATTAAAGCCGCCAAAAAAATGGTTGAACGCGAAGAGCCTGTGGTTTGGGATATTTTGGAGGATGTTATCCGTGAGCATCCTATCTTATTGAACCGCGCGCCTACTCTACATCGCTTGGGTATTCAAGCATTTGAGCCAGTATTAATCGAAGGCAAAGCCATCCAACTTCATCCGTTGGTTTGTACCGCCTACAACGCTGATTTCGACGGCGACCAAATGGCAGTGCACGTACCCCTAACGCTTGAAGCTCAGCTTGAAGCCCGGTCGTTGATGATGTCTACCAAAAATATTCTTTCACCTGCAAGTGGAGAACCTATTATTGTTCCGAGCCAAGACGTTGTGCTTGGTTTGTATTATTTAACGCGGGAACGTATTAATGCGAAGGGTGAGGGTAAAATTTTTGCCAGCACACAAGAAGCAAAAAACTTCTACGAGCAAGGGTTTGTAGATATTCATGCAAAAATTAAAGTTAGAATTTTTCCAGATGAAGCAGCTCCCACTAAGTACGAATTAATCGAAACTACTGTGGGCCGAGCGATATTGTCTGATATTCTTCCTAAAACGCTACCATTTTCATTGATTAATCGATCGATGACTAAAAAAACTATTTCTAAAGTTCTGGATCATTGCTATAGAACCTTAGGCCTTAAAGAAGCCGTGATATTTGCTGATCATCTGATGTATATGGGTTTTGAATATGCAACACGCGCTGGCGCCTCAATCGGCATCGATGACATGGTGATTCCAGAGGATAAGGCTGAAATTATTGAGCAGGCTGATAACGAAGTACGGGAAATCGAATCTCAATTCCGTTCAGGCTTAGTGACTAACGGTGAGCGTTACAACAAAGTGATTGACATCTGGTCTAGAACCAGTGAGCTTGTTGCTAAATCAATGATGGCGAAAATCGCTACAGAAGAAGTTATAGACCGTCACGGTAAAGTGACTCGTCAGGATTCATTTAACCCAATTTTTATGATGGCTGACTCCGGAGCTAGAGGTTCTGCAGCGCAGATTCGACAGCTTGCAGCGATGCGAGGATTGATGTCTGCACCAGACGGCTCGATTATTGAAACGCCAATTACTGTAAACTTCCGTGAAGGTTTGAACGTATTTCAATACTTTATTTCTACCCACGGTGCCCGCAAAGGGTTGGCGGATACTGCGTTAAAAACTGCAAATTCGGGATATTTAACTCGTCGTCTTGTTGATGTTGCACAAGATGTTGTTATTACAGAGCTTGACTGCGGAACTTCAGAAGGTATATTGATGCAGCCATTGATTGAAGGTGGCGATATTGTTGAACCTCTTCATGAACGGGTTTTGGGACGAGTGGTTTCCGCCGATGTGTTCATTCCAAACCAAGAAGAACCTGTGGTTACAGCGGGTACTTTGTTAGACGAGATATGGGTTGAACATCTTGAAAAACTGGGAATTGACCAAATTCAGGTTCGTTCCCCAATAACTTGTCAAACACGCTTTGGTCTTTGCGCTAAATGCTATGGCCGGGATTTAGCTCGAGGGCATTTGGTGAATACGGGTGAAGCTGTTGGTATTATTGCTGCACAGTCAATTGGTGAGCCAGGAACGCAGTTGACTATGCGTACGTTCCATATTGGAGGTGCTGCATCTAGAGCGACAGCTGCGAATAATATCCAAATTAAAAATAAGGGTGTGATTCGATTACATAACATTAAAACCGTAACTCACGATAATAGTAAGCTCGTAGCTGTTTCACGTTCAGGAGAAGTTACCATTGCCGATGAATTTGGGCGTGAGCGTGAGCGTTACAAACTTCCTTATGGTGCAGTGCTTACAGTTAAAGATCACTCAGCTGTCGAAGCAGGACAGGTTATTGCAACCTGGGATCCCCATACACACCCAGTGATATCAGAAGTTAGCGGACGCTTGAAATTTGTTGACCTTGTAGAAGGGTTAACAATGAATCGACAAACTGATGAGCTGACTGGATTAAGCAATATTGTCGTGATTGATGCGAAGCAGAGAAGTGCTGCCGGTAAAGATTTACGTCCCCTTGTCAAGTTGGTATCCGATAAAGGCAGTGAGATTTTTATTGCTGGCACGAATGTTCCTGCACAGTACTATTTGCCAGTTGATGCAATTATTAATTTTGAAGATGGACAAGCCGTGAATGTCGGAGATGTTATCGCGAGGATTCCGCAAGAACGAACAAAGACACGGGATATTACAGGAGGTTTACCACGAGTTGCCGATCTATTTGAAGCTCGCAAACCTAAAGATGCAGCTGTCATGGCGGAAATTTCAGGGATTGTTAATTTTGGTAAAGAAACCAAAG
>CAMDJY010000084.1 GCA_945901145.1 Legionella genomosp. 1
TGATAGTGTTTTTTAATCATCCAAGCCAATTGGTTCGAGGCATGATCAAGCTCTTGATAAGTAAGTGTTTTATTCTCAAAAATCAATGCAGTACGCTCAGGTGTTTGCTGTGCTTGAATTGCAAAAAGTTGTTGTAATGTTTGATCATGCGGAAAGTCGCATGTTGTATTGTTCCACTCATAAGCTAATTTTAGATATTCATCAGATGATAAAAGATGAGCGGTTACTGTTATCTCAGCCATTTTAGCATGGTCTGTGACGATTACGTCTGATGGGGTTATCGATAATTGCTCAGTATGAATGTTACGAATTTTATGTCCTTTTAATATTTATAATATCTGCATCTAAAATAGTTAGTCTACCGTAAGAGTTGTTGACCAAGCAAGTGTTGTAGAGGCTCGTAAATAAAATCTCGCAGATGAATTCCTGGATGCGGGATAACTAAAGTTGGCGTATTGATTTTTTTTGAACCATAAAGTAATACATCAATGTCTAATGTTCTGGACGCCCAGCGTTTTTTTCTGATGCGGCCTTTTTGTATTTCAATGGCTTGACAATATCGTAATAATATATGGGGTGGTAGTGTGGTTTTTATTTGTACGATAACATTACAATATTTAGGTTGAGCCAGGCCGCTTAACGGTTCGGTGAATTGGTAAGTTGAAACTTTTTTAACAGCTGTCCTTGGTAACTTACGAAGTATTTGGACTGCCTGGCGGATTTGCCGCTCTGGTGATCTTAAATTACTCCCTAATCCTAAATAGCAGCAAATGCTCATATATATTAGTTTTTCTTGTTTTTTTTATGAGCAGATTTTGTCGTTAAGGCTTTTATGAGGAGGTCTTTTTGTTCAAGATCAACCTCTTGAAAAGTCGTCCACCATTCAGCAAGCTCGATTGATTCGTCTCCTGCTAAAGCGCGTAAACTTAGGAGATCATAGGCTGCACGAAATCGCGGATGTTCTAGCATTTGATAGGCTCGTGTCCCGGTGCGTTTTTGAAAACGAAATTGTAATAACCAGATTTCTCGTATCATCTGGGTGTGGCGTTTGGGAATCATAATGAATTGACACTGTTCTGCTAAAACATGTGACATCGCTTTTTCAAGCGCTGGCAGATGATCCATATCCATTTCTTTTTGTAATTTTTCTGCATAATTTAAACAAGGGAACCACAATATGACAGCTAGAAGAAACGCTGGTGTGACCGGTTTGTTTTGACGGATACGGCTATCGGTATTTTCTAGAGCGAGAATAATTAAAGCATTGACGGGGAAAGGTGAATTGTCCCAAAGAGCGTGCGTTTCTGGGAATAATTGTGCAAATAAACCATAATGCATCAGGAGTCTTTGCACAGTTTCTCCTGCGCCACATTGATACAATTTAACAATTTCGTCAAATAATCGGGAGTTCGGAACATGACGAATCAAATGATTTAAGTTAAAAATCGCCTTCGAGGTTTCAGCTTCAATGTCAAAATTTAATTTTGCACTAAAGCGAATCGCTCTTAACATCCGTACAGGATCTTCTTGATAACGCGTTGTCGGGTCACCAATCATGCGAACGCATTTTTTTTGTATGTCAGAAAAACCGCCAGTATAATCAATAATCGAGGCGCTGGGGATATCATAATATAATGAATTAATCGTAAAATCTCGCCGCCAAGCATCTTCTTCTAAGGTGCCATAAACATTGTCACGAATCAGCATGCCGCGCTCATTGGTTTTTTGTTGAGCTTCTTCAGCATTACTTTCTTGACCGCGAAAGGTAGCAACTTCAATAATTTCACGATGAAATAAAATATGCGCTAACTTGAAACGTCGGCCGATAATTCGCGCATTTCGAAATAGGCGTTTAACTTGTGTAGGTGTCGCATTGGTTGCCACATCAAAGTCTTTGGGCGAGTAGCGTAATAATAGATCGCGAACGCTGCCGCCAACGAGATAAGCTTGATATTTGGCACTGTTGAGACGATTAAGTACACTCAATGCATTGGGGCTGATCTCAGTTTTTGATACTTGATGTAAATTGCGAGGAATAACATAAACAGGATTAATTTGTAATGGTTTATGTTTTTTTTTACCCAATAATTTTCGAATAAATGTGATGATTGTTAGCACCTGGTTAATGTAAAATGTAAATTAAACGTGAATACTCACTCGAGATATTATACTCGGGCATTATAAGGGATCCAGAAAAGAAATGGAAATATTTGATGTTACAATGAGCTTTTTAGCTTTGGTGATTCTTGAAGTCATTCTTGGTATTGATAATTTGATATTTTTAAGTATTTTAACGGCAAAGCTTCCTCAAAAACATAGAAAACAAGCTCAACAATTGGGCTTATTGTTTGCTTGGCTGAGTCGATTGGGATTGCTGGTTTTGGCTTTGTGGTTGATTCGGTTGAATCGTCCAATATTAAATTTTGGAGAATTAAATTTTTCAATGCGCGATTTGTTTTTAATCTGCGGCGGCTGTTTTCTAATGATGAAAGCCACGCAGGAAATTCATCGTGAATTGGACGTCAAGCTGGAAGTTAAGCAATCACAAGATCAGGTGATTCAGGACAGCTCTTATGTTCATGGCGTTGCTGGGTTTAGAAGTGTCGTCATGCAGATTGCCTGTATGGATATCATTTTTTCAATGGATAGTATACTCACGGCAGTTGGTCTGACGTCTAATTATTGGGTTATGGGGCTTGCCATGACCCTGGCCATGCTGGTGATGAGCTTGGCCAGTGAGCGGGTGAGTCATTCTATTGATAAATATCCAACGATTAAAATGCTCGCATTAAGTTTTTTAATTTTAATCGGTATGGTTCTGGTAGTGGATGGATTTCAGTTGCATATTCCACGTGGGTATGTTTATTTTGCGATGGGCTTTTCTTTCTGTGTTGAGCTATTAAATTTAAAAAAGAGAAACTAATATGTTATGGATTAAAGCGTTTCATTTGATTGCAATGGTTTGTTGGTTTGCAGGTCTTTTTTATTTGCCAAGATTATTTGTTTATCACAGCACAGCAAAAGATAAGATAAGTATTGAGCGATTTAAAGTTATGGAACGTCGTTTATACTATGGTATCACTTGGCCTTCTGCCATACTCACTGTATTCACGGGTTTATGGTTACTGATTGTTTATAAGCCTTATGCTATCTATATTCATTGGGTTCAAGTCAAACTAAGTTTGGTGGTTTTATTATTGATTTATCATGGGTTTTGCGGCGTTTACTTACGTCAATTTGAATATGATCGTAATCAACATAGTAGTTTTTTTTATCGATGTTTTAATGAATTTCCAACCGTGTTGTTGATTGCGATTGTGACGCTTGCGATCGTGAAGCCAGGCGTATGAATATGAACCTCACTATTGATATTAATGCAAGTGATTTTCATAACACTCGTTTGCATCCTGATACGATTGTTTATCATGCATCAAGCTCAGATCCAATTGTTATGACATCTTTTGAACATGCAAGGAATCCTGCCAATTATCGTTCTTTATTTTTCCCTTTTGCTTATATTGTTACTAATCATGTCACAGGTGAGCATTTATTAATTCGCGATCACTTAGGATTGCGTCCATTATATTATGCTTATACTCAGGGTCGACTAATTTTTGGTGATAACATTCCTGATTTGTTAAAGCAATTTCCATCGCCTCCGGGTTTTCTGGAAACTGAAGTCGCTCACTTATTTGCTGATGTGCATAATTATACTGACAATACGTTATACCGTGGCATTTATCGTGTGGAACCCGGGCATATGGTTCATGTGATGCCTGATGGGCGTATCACTAAGTCGGTGTTTTGGCAATTAGAGCCACAAGGACCGACGTTATATTATCGCGATGATCGGGAATATCTGCTGCATTTTAAAGCTTTAATGCAAGAATCAATGCGTCTTGCAACTGATGGCGTCGATGAAATTGCTGCGGAGTTTAGTGCTGGTATGGATTCAACTGCTATTTATGGGACTTGTGTCGATTTAGGGTTAAATCCAACTTTATTCATGCATGCAGCTTTACCTGGTTCGCCTGATGCGATGATTTATAATGATAGTTATGAGCGTGCTTTTTTTGAATATTTTAGACAAGCAAAAATTCATCGTTTGTATGCAGATGGTTTTGATGCGATTCAGGTTTTTAAAGATTATGCTGCATGGTTTGCAGGCCCTGCACCCTATATATTTGAACTGTTTTCGCATCATATTCATCAAGCTGTATCAACAACAGGACATAAGCGTTTACTGTCTGGTTTTGGCGGTGATCAGGGGGTATCAGAACATGTACCTGCACGTTTTATATTACCTTTTTTGATCAAAAATAAACAATTTCGTCGCGCTTGGTTAGAGTCAGGGAGCGGATCAATAATGCGTCGGCTTTTATTATTGGCTCAATGCACGCATCCTCTGGTGAACCACATCACACATACCATGCGAGATTTAAAAAAAGAGATTCATAAACAAGTCGTCAGTCACCATCCTTATCACAGAAAATATTTTAAAACACTGAGAGAAGTTGAATGGTCTATGTTACAAGGACCTCAGAGTCACGAAATTCGCATGCGGATAGAATATAGCAGTGTTGTGGCCAAAAAAATGGGTTTTGAATATCGTTATCCATTGTTATATCCTAAATTACTTGAATTTTTCTTAAGTTTACCTATTGAACAAAAACGCCATCAGGGGCGGGGGCGATATTTGATGAGACGCTATCTGACCCATCTGATGCCATCTGTTCCATTTGAAAAGTATGAAAAAAAAGAAGGTTTGAGCATCTTGCCAGCAACGGTTGAGATGTTTAAAGCACAATGGGAGCAGGGAGCTTATCAAGATACTTTTCAATTAATTCATCTGAAAAATAAATCTAAAAATCAATCTCAGCATAAATTGATGATAGAAACGATTCAGGCGTTCATGTTAAATGAGGTGTAATTCGAAATCCATAGGGAAATCGATTTCTCGTTCAGAAAATTCAAAATGCCAATATTCAATATCGGACGCGACAAAACCAAAGCGTTGCATCATCAGTCTTAAAATATGACGATTGCGATAGGCCATAATGCCAATTTCATTTGCATCAACATGAGGATGAGAGCGAGGGCCAAAAAAGTCAAACGGAGTTCCCATGTCAATGGGCTTGCCTGTTTCGTGGTCGGCTAAGACTACATCTACCGTGTGTCCGTAACAATGTGCAGAGATATTCTCGGCAATATAACCGAGCGCCGTCAACTGATGTTTTTCTATGTCTGGATAATAATAAGCTTTGAGTTCTAAATCTCTTGCGTTGTTTTCAGGGGTTTGGCTCCAGGCAATAAATGATTTGGCTGCTCGTAAAGGTCGGTAAGCGTCATAAATTAATAAAGTACAACCGTAATTGATTAAGGCATATTCTTGGACTTGACAAAGCTGTGTCGCGGCCTTAGTTGACATAAGTCCACGGTTGAACGCTGAGGGTTGATATCCTGAGACGATCTGACCGGTGAAATTATGGGGTGTTGCATAATGTAATTCAACCCGAATCGGTAAAGAGCAGTGAAGCGTGCTTTGTTTAATGATATCGACAAGCGTATGCGGGACTGTTATCATTTTTTTAGCCTAGTTCTATGTTGAGGTTGATACCGTGCTGAATGTTTCTATTCTTCAACAGCCTGATTATGTTTCTTGTGGACCGACTTGTCTACAAGCTTTATATCAGTATTTTAATGACGATGTTTCAATTCAGCAAATTATTAATGAAATTCCTGCTTTAGAAACCTATGGAACCTTGGCTGTTTTATTGGGTTGTCATGCGTTAAATCGAGGGTATCAGGTCAATTTACACGCCATTAATCTTTATGTATTTGATCCTTCTTGGTTTAAACAAAGGCATGTATCTTTAATTGATAAATTAGAAAAGCAATTAGAGCATGCTCAAGATCAAAAAATTCACTTCGCTACCAAGGCCTATATTCAGTTTTTACAACTCGGTGGCAAAATTCATTGTTCATCGATTAAAAAAGATTTAATTTGCGATTATTTAAGTCGTAAAATTCCAATGCTCACTGGCGTCAATGCAACTTATTTTTATCAAACCATGCGAGATTATACGCCTTCTGCCCAGCTCGGTGTTTATGATGAATGGGAAGGTGAGCAAAGTGGTCATTTTATTGTTATTCATGGTTATCATCAGTCAGAAGACAAACTGAGTATAGCGGATCCTTTCGTACCTCATCCAATCTCACGTCACCCCTATTACGCCATCAGCTATGATCATTGGTTACATGCGCACTTGCTCGGAGCTGTTTCTTACGATACTGAACTGTTAGCTATTTGGCGTTGATTTAAAAGTTTTTTTTTATTTTTTTTAAGATACCAGAAAAAGTACACAGGGATACCGGAAAAAATAAAACCTGTGGAAATGCTGGTTGTCGAGAGAGGCGTTTGATATATAATCCAACAACAAAAAATCAGCGCAGTTATGGCATAAAGCCAATGTATGAGTTTGGCTTTTTCTTGAAATAGCATTTTTAAATAGGCTAACGTACAAATGATATAAACGAATAAAAAAGCCACGACAGAAAAATCAATAATAGTGGTAATTTGGTGCGCGATGCTTTGACTTACGGTTAAGACTAAGAGGGGAATGATACCAAGACAGCTGACTAATAATCCATACACAGGCGCATCAGCTTTATTTTTTTCGGCAAAACACGCTGGCATTAAGCGGTCTTCAGCGAGACCTAAAGCAATTTGACCACTGGTCAGCATCCAAGCGTTTAATGTTCCGACACACACCAGAGACGCAATGAATGCTATCAATAAGTGCCAATTACCGCCAAATAAATATTGGCTGGCGATGACATAAGGTGCCTTAGACACTGCTAAGATGTTGGCAGGGACCAAGCCCATAATTGCGATGCTGCTGATGAGGTAGAGCAAAG
>CAMDJY010000085.1 GCA_945901145.1 Legionella genomosp. 1
AAAAATGGAAAAAAAAGGCGATTTAGTTTGGCAAACAGATTTTCAATCATCATCACCTTTATCGCTCTTACTGATTCATTGTGGCAAATCAGCAGAATTTACTACAAATACCCTCAATTCGCTCATCGACCAAGTCGCCAATCAACTGCTTAAGCAACATCTCAGTTCTGCGACAATATGTTTTCCTCAAGTGTCTGATGCAACCCCTAACAGACAATTAGAACAGATGGCGATAAGACTCAATTGGTCATTGTATCAATTGCTTGATTTTAAAACTGACAAAAAACATCAGCATTCATTGCATTCACTGTCTTTTATTTTAGATGAGGCAGATGAAACGGCACTAACGACAGCAACTGCGATCACCCATGGAATAACCCTTACACGCACATTAGCTAACTTACCCGCAAATATTTGTACGCCTAGTTATCTTGCAGCAGAAGCGATGAAGCTTGCAGAAAAATATCCAACAATTGAAACATCGATATTACATCAAGAAGATCTCAAAACATTAGGCATGGGCGCCCTACTTGCTGTTGCGCAAGGTAGCCATGAACCACCAAAACTCATTGAAATTCATTATCAAGGCGACGCATCAATCAAGCCTATTGTTTTGGTCGGCAAAGGCATAACCTTTGATTCAGGAGGAATTTCTCTCAAACCTGCTCACGGCATGGAAGAAATGAAATATGATATGGCAGGAGCTGCCAGCGTTTTAGGCACAGTCAAAGCCTGCGCTGAACTGCAATTACCCATTCATGTGATTGGCCTCATGGCTTGCGCTGAAAATATGCCGGGTGGAGGTGCCGTCAAACCAGGCGATATTATTACCACCCTATCAGGTAAAACCGTGGAAATTATCAACACGGATGCAGAAGGTCGATTAGTATTAGCAGATGCACTGACCTACGCTGAAAAATTTCATCCTGAATTCGTGATTGACATTGCCACATTAACCGGAGCGATTATTGTCGCACTTGGCCATGAACACACGGGTTTAATGACAGAAAATGAAGCCTTAGCAAAACGCATACTCGATGCATCGTTTAAAAGCAAAGATAAAGTTTGGCGTATGCCACTGGAAGAAGCTTATCAAGAGGCCTTAGACAGCCAATTAGCCGATATGGTCAACTCAACGTTTGACAGAAGTGCAGGCAGCGTGACTGCAGCGTGTTTTCTATCAAGATTTACTCAAAAATACCCATGGGCACATTTAGATATTGCCGGGACAGGTTGGATTTCAGGTCGAAAAAATCAAGCAACTGGACGCCCCGTACCTTTACTTATTGAGATCTTGCGCCATGTCGCTGATTGACGTTGATTTTTATTTATTAGAAAAAGATGAGCCTGCCGCAATCTGGCAGGCATCTTGTTTTTTAATTGCACAATTCTACCTAGAAAAACAATCAATTTTTGTCCGTTGCGCCAACCAAGATGATGCCATATTTTTTGATGAATATCTTTGGGGCTTTAAACCAGAAAGCTTTATCCCCCACGCGCTCACTTCAGACACACCGGCAATACCCGCACCGATTGTAATTGGCTGTGAACCAACAGAAAAATATCCAATATTAATCAATCTCGCCCCATCATTGCCTGCGATTTTTTCAGAGTTAAAACGAATCATCGAGATTGTCCCGGCACAAGAAGCAGCCAAAGCCATCAGTCGTGAACACTATAAATACTATCGCGCTCAGGGGTTTAATTTATTGACGCATAAAATGCCCTAGAGATGGTAATCGCGATTCTATTAACTTGATCATTTCTGTATTGTTATTTAGCCTAGCCCAGTCTAATACAGAACATCCAGCTGCGTCTTTCACATCTAGATTAGCATCCGCCTCTATTAGAATTCTAAACAGTTCTAAATCGTTTCTGCGTGCTGCAACAAGCACAGCACAGTCTCCATCAGAATTTGCTTCATTGACATCTTTACCATCTTGAATTAATGAAATAACTGAATTAATCTGTCCTAATTCAGCACACTCTATTATTGCCAACTTCTTTTTACTCTCCATAACACCCTTAAGAAAATAATAATAAATTTATACTAAGATTATAGTATAACTCAGAATCTGAATAAAATCATGACCAAAAAAATTACGATAGGACTATTTAGTCGACAAGAAGCAGATGGAACATTTAATCGGACTATCTTGCAAGAAAAAGATAATATTGCTCATCATATTCATGAGTTTACCTGCGCAGCACAAGCAGAAAACCAAGAACCTCCTGAGTTTGTTCTCTCAGTATCACTGATTCCAAATTGGAATATAGCCGATAATAGTTACGATGATGCTGCTTATTTAGCTTTAAAAGAATCATTTTTAACCGAACTAAAAAGCCAGTACACTGAATTAAATATTTACATTCAGGATTTTTACACTGAATCTAATTTAACGCAAGATGAAAAAGAATATCTGCATCAATTAGCCTCAATGGGCAGCAACTTAGATATTATTAAAATAAAAGCTATTATAGACAACTCAGATGATTGCCATTTACAGTTAGACAGTAATACTAAAATACATGATTATCAAAGCTTACTGAGAAAAACTTTTTATTCAGAAATCCAATCAGATGCACTCATTGCAAACCATTATACCTGGCATTCAGTCTCAGCCAACAGTAAAATTGTTTATACCACACCAACAGGAAAAATTACAAATCGTCTAAAACAATGTTACCTAGAATATTGTCATATCAGTAAAAATACGCCTAACGAAAAAGATAAAAATACAAATTCAGTGTATGAAAAAGTCTACGCAATTGCTTTTCATGACGCAGGACTCACAAAAAAATTTAGCACGACAAAAAAAGAATTTTATCAAGCACAACCCAAACAAACAGAATTTCGCATCACAGATGACATTTTAGTCGCGATCAATATGTCATGGAGCGAAGAAAACAAAGATCTAACAGATATACAAACCCTAAATCGGCTTCCTTCAATTGATGTTGGAAAGGCAACCTTTGATTTTCAATGCTTTAATTACCTCATTAAAAAATATACTTCTCCTCGCTTGTTCGCGCAAATGAAAATGAACACCGCAACGACTCAAGAATATTCTTTACCTGAATCTCAACGTCTTTTAAAAGAGCTAAATGAAATCTCTAATCAAAAATTAGATATGTCTTGTTTAGTAAAATTTTACAACCAGACCCTAAATTCAAATAAAACGCACGCTGTTTTACTCATCAACCTATTCCCCAATACTCTCGAAGGAAACCAACTCACCCAAAAATTATTTAATTGCTCTGTGACTGAGCTCAAACAAACACCACGACCTGCAAAAGAATTTGATATTCATCAATATAAATTTGAATTCAAAAAATTAACCCAAGAAGAGCAATCGAATACAAATCCTGACTCACAACAGAAATTACATTGATCGCTTATATTTTTTAAAAATATCAATTAATAATAATCCCCCGCCTAAACAAATCATGGAATCTGCGAAATTAAACACGGGCCAATGATGATTTCCATAATAAAAATCAATAAAATCAACGACATGACCCAATCTAAATCGGTCCCATAAATTACCTAAAGCGCCACCTAAAATAAGACTTAACGCATAAAACTCTAAACAGTTTTTATTAAGATCTAACCTAAACATCCAAATTGCAATAGCAGCAGACATCGTTAAACTCAAAATAACAAAAAACCAAATGTGCCAAACGCCGGTATTCGCTAAAAAACTAAATGCCGAGCCCGTATTAAATGCTAAAGTTAAATTCAGCATCGAAAATATGGGATACGGTTCATAAGGGACCAGAGAAGAAAGTGCCCAATTTTTGCTTAAACAATCAATCGCAATGATCAGACAACTTATGATATAACCTAATCCTTTCATCATGCAAACAACCTCACTTCATCATGATCCGTAATATTACCAACACAACGGCCACATAAATCTTCGTGCTGTGGATCAACGCCTATATCTTCAGACCGATGCCAACAACGCTCACATTTTATATAATCATAAACCTCAGTTTGAATGGCAATACCCAATGTATCATGCACAACACATTCAGCGGGTGCATCTTGTAAATGTAACACTTTTGCTGCAGAGGTCATCAGAATAAACCGTAATTCAGAACCAAGTCTGAACAATAGATCATACATTGCATCATTCGCATATAAAATTACAGCAGCAGCAAGCGATGAACCAATCACACCCGCTTGACGTTGTACTTCTAACGCTTTGTTCACCTCATCACGAATTAAAAAAATAGTGTCCCAAGCACCCATATCAATGGTATCAATCATAGGCCAATCATCATACCAACGCTCTATGAAAATAGACTCACCTGAAAAGCCTGGGATAGACTCCCAAATCTCTTCTGCCGTAAATGATAAAATTGGCGCGAGCCAGCGCGTCAAAGCTTGTAAAATATGATACATCGCAACTTGACATGAACGTCGAGCCTGGCTATGAACTGATGTTGTATATTGCCGGTCTTTAATAATATCTAGATAAAAACTACCTAAATCAATAGCACAAAAATTATGGATCTTCTGGTAAATCACATGAAAATTAAAATCTTCATAAGCTTGAATCACTTCTTCTTGTAAAAGTTGACAGCGTTTAATCGCCCAACAATCAAGTTCGACCAGCTGACTGACATCGCCTAAATGTTGTTTTGGATCAAAATCAAATAAATTTGAAAGCAGAAACCGCGCAGTATTGCGAATGCGACGGTAAGCATCTGCATTTCTTTTTATAATTTCATCAGAAATACTCACTTCATTATGATAATCAGTAGAAGACACCCAGAGACGTAAAATATCTGCACCATGTTGTTCAATTAACTTATCCAAAGCCACATAATTGCCTTTAGATTTAGAAAGTTTTTTGCCGGCAGCATCAACAGTATAACCATGCGTTAACACTTCTTTAAATGGTGGACATTGATTAATAGCAACCGCCGTCGTTAACGACGAATTAAACCAACCACGGTGCTGATCCGACCCTTCAAAATAAACATCAGCGGGCGTATGATTCTCTCCACCAGAACCTAAAACACAAAAATGCGATACTCCTGAGTCAAACCATACGTCTAAAGTATCATTGATTTTTTCATAAATATCCGCATCAGCACCCAATAATTCGTGTGCATCCAAATCAAACCAAGCATCAATGCCTTGGTGTTCAATGCGCTCAGCGACGGCATGCATGAGTTGAATCGTATCTGGATGTAAAGTCTGTGTAGTTTTATGTACAAATAAACACATCGGCGTACCCCACGCCCTTTGTCTTGAAACGCACCAGTCGGGCCTGTCTTTGATCATATTTAAAATTCGCGCTTTTCCCCAATTAGGAACCCAATTAACTTTTTCAACTTCGGCTATCAATTGGTTACGCAAGCCACTTTGGTCCATTGAAATAAACCATTGTGGTGTTGCACGAAAAATAACTGGGGTTTTATGTCGCCAGCAATGTGGATAGCTATGCTCAATGATAGTTTCATGTAATAAAACCTGTTTTTCTTTTAAAACATCGAGAATCATCGCTTCTGCTTTTCGAATAAATAAACCAGCAAACAAGGGTAAATCCGACATATAACAGCCATTGGCCATCACTGGATTCACCCGAGGTAATTGGTAAGTCAGGCCGACTTGATAATCATCAGGTCCATGTGCAGGTGCAGTATGCACACAGCCGGTGCCCGCTTCAGTGGTCACATGCTGCGAAAGGACAACTGGCACGGCGCGCTCATAAAAAGGATGTTGTAATTGAAGATGCTCAAATTGCAACCCTTTAGCCGTATCTGCGACCTGCCAATCAACAATGCCGAAACGACTCATGGTGTTTTGCACTAAATCTTCTGCAATTAAATAATACCTATTTTCTGTATTCACCAAAGCGTAAACCAAGTCTGGATGCACAGACACTGCTTCGTTTGCAGGTAAAGTCCAAGGGGTTGTGGTCCAGATTGGACAAATCACAGGTTTTATTGCTAATTTTTTTGCAAATTTCGATAAAAAATCTTGAGAATGAATGGCAACAAAGGCAACATCGATAGAAGGCGATCGTTTGGTTTCGTAATCTACTTCAGCTTCAGCCAGCGAAGAACCACAATCTATACACCAATGCACAGGCTTAAACCCTTGTTGTAGATGCCCGTGCTCAACAATTTTAGCTAAGGCACGAACTACGTTTGCTTCGTATTGATATTGCATCGTCGCATACGGGTGCTGCCAATCACCGAAAACACCCAGACGTTTAAATTCAGTCCGTTGAATATCAATCTGTGTCGCTGCATAGTCACGACAATGCTGACGGAAAACTTTAGTATCAACCGCCACACCCGCTTTACCAATTTTTTTCTCAACGTTTAACTCAATTGGCAAACCATGACAATCCCAGCCAGGAACAAATGGCGCGTCGTAACCACTTAACGTTTTTGATTTCACAATCATATCTTTTAAGATTTTATTCAGAGCATGACCGCAGTGCAAATGCCCATTCGCGTAAGGAGGACCGTCATGTAAAATAAATTGTTTTGCGCCTAGGCGTGCTTTACGAATTTTTTCATACACATGTTGTTGCTCCCATTGCGCTAACCGCTCTGGCTCTCTGGAGGCAAGGCTTGCTTTCATAGGAAACTGCGTATGTGGTAAATTCAAGGTATGTTTGTAATCAGTCATTAGTCATTCGTCCTGCTCTATTTTTAAATCATTGCATGAAGCATATGCCTGTTTTCTATCTTCATGAATTTGAGTTATTAATGCATCAACGGAAGAAAATTTTCTTTCCT
>CAMDJY010000086.1 GCA_945901145.1 Legionella genomosp. 1
GGTTTGATCAAAATACTCGTCGTGGATGATCATCCCTTAATTCGATTGGGTATCCGTCGGTTGTTAGATGATGTTCCGGATATTGAAGTCAGCGCCGAGGCGGAAAATGGTGATGCTGCCCTTATGCTGATTAAATTGCATCAACCTGATATTGTTTTGTTAGATATGAAGATGCCAGGGATTGATGGTTGGGAAGTGGCGCGTCGATTAAAAAAAACCAACCCAAAAGTTAATATTATTATACTCAGCGGCATTGCAATTGAGCTTTTCCCCGTGCATATCTTGCAATTGGGCGCCATGGGGTATTTGAGCAAGGAATCATCGGTTGATGAAATTATTCTTGCGATTAGAAAAGTTGCCCAAGGCGAGCGTTATATTGACACTAAAATCGCACAAGAAATCGCAATAAATCGTTTACATACGTCTGAAAAAACACCCTTCGAACGACTTTCGGAGCGTGAAATGCAAGTGATGCTTATGTTATCCAAGGGACAAACTGTTCCTTCAATTGCTAAAAATCTTTTTTTAAGTACAAAAACCGTCAATGGCTATCGCTATCGTATGTTTGATAAACTCGGCATCAAAAATGATGTAGAATTAATCTACTTAGCTATGAAACATAAAATGATCGAACAATTCGCAGATGCAACTGAATGAGCAGTTAAAATACTTTCTTAAGAATCTAACTTCAGAACCGGGTGTGTATCGCATGCGCGATGTGCATGATGGTGTGTTGTATGTCGGTAAAGCGTCGAATTTAAAAAAACGTGTGAATAGTTATTTTGTTAAGCATAACCAAAGTGTCAAAACCAACGCGCTTGTCAAACAAATTGCATCGATTGATGTGACTGTCACCCGCAGTGAAATAGAAGCTTTATTATTAGAAAGCAGTTTAATCAAAACATTGCGGCCCAAATATAATGTTTTGATGCGTGATGATAAGTCTTATCCCTATATTCATTTGTCGTTAGATCATCCATACCCGAGCTTGAGTATGATACGTTCGAAAGTTAAGCCTCAATCGAAGCATTATTTTGGTCCTTATCCCAATATTATTGCAGTCAGAGAAACTTTAAATATCATTCAAAAAATTTTTAATATTAGAAATTGTACTGACAGCTATTTTAACGCACGCACCAGGCCTTGTTTGCAATATCAATTGAAACGCTGTCAGGCGCCATGTACCGGCTTGATTTCAGAAATAGATTATCGGCAAGCGGTTCTTGATGCGACTGCTTTTTTGCAAGGAAAATCTCAACAAGTATTAGCGGCATTTGAGGCAAGAATGCAACATGCTGTTGATCGTTTAGCATTTGAGGAGGCGAGTTATTTACGTGATCAAATCAAACAACTGCGTCTGATTCAAGAACAACAACATGTTATTCTGCAAAAAGGTGATGTTGATGTGATTGTGATTCAGGCAGAGGTTGGGTTTGCCTGTGTGCAATGGCTGAGCGTTCGTCAAGGACAAATTTTAGATAACCAATCATTTTTTCCAGAAGTTCCAGAAGAAGCGCTAGGCATGGATGCGTTGTGGCAGCAAATTTTTGAAGCATTTGTGACGCATTTTTATCAAAATAATCCTGCTAAAATTCCGGAATGTATTATTACCGATCATGTATTTCCTGAACAAGATGTATTAACTCAAATTCTCACTGAATGGCGTGGCAGTCGATGTCAGATTCAAGTTGATGTTCGCGGCAATAAATTAAATTGGCTTAATTTTGCTCGAAATAATTTATCTCATGTTGTTGAAAGTCGCCAAAACGCTACTTTGTTCATGAAAAAGCGGTTTGAAATATTAAACAAAGTATTGGCGCAACCAACGCCGATTATTCGTATGGTTTGTTTTGATATCAGTCACACACAGGGTTCCCAAACCATGGCTTCTTGCGTGGTATTTGATGAAAAAGGGCCACTTAAGGGTGATTATCGACGGTTTACGATTCGTGATATTACTCCAGGTGATGATTATGCTGCTATGGAACAAGTGGTGAGTCGTTATTGTCGTCGCCTAACCCATTATACCTGGCCATCCTTGATAATTATTGATGGCGGTAAAGGACAAGTGTCTATTGCCAAACAAGTGCTAGAGGGTATTGATCATCCAGAAGTACAGGTACTTGGGATTGCCAAAGGCCCTGAACGCAAGGCCGGATTAGAACGATTAATTTTAGGTGATACAATGATGGAAATCAGCTTACCGAGTGATTCTTTAGCATTGCATTTATTACAACAGATTCGCGATGAAGCGCATCGTTTTGCAATTAGTGCCCATCGCCAAAAGCGTCAAAAATCGAGTTTAAGTACTTCTTTGACTTCCATACCAGGCATTGGTACCAAAAGACGACAGGCGCTTTTACAGCGTTTCGGAGGGATCCAAGCGCTTGCCCGCGCTCCTGTTGAAGAAATAATCAAAGTTGCGGGCATTAATCAAACGCTTGCACTAGAAATCTATCAACATTTTCATCATCAAAAAAAAGATTAATTGAAATCGTAAAAAAAGGCTTGTGCGTTCCCGAATAATAGACTAATTGTTATATGAGGGGTGTCGAAAAAGGATGATCAATCATGAAGAAGTTAGTCATCGTATTAATTCTATTTATAGGTGCAATGCCGGTGATGGCGGAGGACTTGCAAAATGTATCGCCTTATTACGGCTCAGGCTTGTGTACTTATAAACAGTTTCAATGTATCAAAATTAATAGGGGGCAGACTTGGGAAAATTTATTTCCAAATCCTGAACAACGCGACATAGTTCAGCGTTTGAATCGTACCTATAATTACTTATCATCTGGAAAAGAAATTGTTGTTCCTCGTGATCTTGACCACATTACGTTATTAGATGTGGCGCCTTTTCCGCAAAAAATTGATGAACATGAAAAGCAGATCATCATCGATCAAGAGAAACTGGCATGGGGTGCTTATAACGAAGATGGACAGTTAGTGCACTGGGGGCCGATTTCATCAGGACGAGATAAGTGCTCTGATAGTAACCGCTCTTGTCGCACCATGTCTGGCATATTTCGTGTTTTTAGTAAAGAAAATGAGCGCTGTAAATCAGATGTTTATCCGATTGGCAAAGGTGGTGCCAAAATGCCTTATTGTATGTATTTTCATAAGGGTTTTGCCTTACATGGTGCGGAGGATATTCCTGGTTATCGCGCGAGCCATGGTTGTGTCCGCATGTTTATTCGTGATGCCAAATGGTTAAATGAACAGTTTACTGATATTTCCAATGAAGCGAATCAATATATGGGAACCAAAGTTGTGGTTCGTCCTCTTAATTCGGTCGAGAAATTATGATGAAATATATCACTAAATTGATTTTGACAAGTTTATTATTACAAACATCAATGGTTGCAATCGTTGCTGCTGAAGATGCTGATGCCAGACGTCCTTTGGGATGCAAAGACGTCGGATACCAGTTTGAGCTTAAAATTTTGAGACTGTTGCCTTTAGAGACTGCGGATCAACAATCGCTTTATTTTATTTTTAATGCAGACTCTAAACCTGTGAATTTATATCAAATGCGAGGAGAAGACAGTACGCGCAGCATCTATATGAATCATGTGATTCGGCCACGACAATGGGCGGTTTTATCGACGAGTGAACCGGAAGTTCGCTATATTTGTACCATGAATGATGATAAGTCAAATTATGGTAAAGTCGTTGACTGTGGTGAAACACTTAAAGTTTGTGAGTATGCTCGGGTAAAATACGGGATGAATAATCGAGGTAATTATTGGCTGGTGAACGGCAATACAAATACCGGTGCTGTTTATGAGGTTTTACATTATGGGATCATTCCCAGATAATTAATCAAACAAAGGGGGATCTCCATGAAGAAGATTACGCCATGGATTTGTTTTATAATCGCTGCTTCATCAGCAGTTGCACACAATCAAGAGGGGCTTGATGCCTATCGACAAGGCTATTATTTACAAGCGTCTCAAAATTTAACTAAAGATGCGCCAGATCCTGTTGTTGATTATTATCTAGGTCGAATGAATTTATATGGTTATGGTGAGTTAAAAAATAATCTCCAAGCAATGCGATATTTCAAACGCTCAGCTGATCGAGGTCATTTATTTGCGGCACGTTTTATGGGCCGTTATGCGCTTAATATTGAGCAAGATCCTGCGCAGGCACTGGTTTGGTTTAAAAAAGCTGCAGATGCTAATGATTTGCCCTCACAAATGTATTGTGTCGCTGCTTATCGAAATGGATTTGGTACGGCTAAAAATTTAGATTTAGCGCAGAGATATACTATCGCAGCTGCAAAAAACGGCCATGCCTTAGCACAATATGCTCTGGCTGAGTCATTTTTAAATAGTAAACAAGCCCAAAACAAAAAACTTGGATTAAGCTGGCTTGAAAAAGCGGTTGAAAAAAATAATCCTGCCGCGATGTTTTTGCTCGGAAAATTATATCTTGAGGGACGTATTGTTGAAAAAAATGAGCTCAAAGGCAACGAGCTCATAAGAATTGCGCAAGAAAAAGGCTATGTGACAGATGATAAAACAACAGAGAGCCAAGCGACGATTAATCCAGAGCAAGCCGCTGCGGCGTGGTTGTCGAATCATAAAGAAACGACACTGAAAGCATGTGGTTATGGTTTACGTGGAATTCTAACGGATTGGAAAAATCAACAGGCGCTTGAAGAAAATAGATATAATCAGCCGCCACAAATGGAGCTGACTGAACGTTCGGCCATTTATAATCCGCAATTTGCGTTGATCAATCCATTAGATGTACCTTTAATAGATTATTATGATGCGTATATGCAATCCCTAGATCATCAAGTCGCTGAAAATCAGTGGGATTTTCCTCATCATGACTTAGTCATGCCTGCTGTGACTGATCGTATTCTTGAAAAGGCAATTTTGGGTGATTCAACTGCACAGTTTGCATTGGGTCAGCTGTATCAGCAAGGCGTCAGTGTTGAAAAAAACATGCAAGAAGCGATTAAATATTATAATAAATCAGCAGCTCAACAAGATTTACGTGCTGAATATAATTTGGCTTTGATTTATTTATATGGAGAAACTGGTAAGCCAGATTATCAACAAGCGCTGGGTTGGCTCACTGATGCTGCATTTAAAGGTAGTTCAGATGCGCAATATGTTTTAGGACAAATTTACACACAAGGCTATCATGATGCATCGGGTAGCTTGGTGATTCCGCCAGATGAGGAGCAGGCAAGTGCTATGTATTATTTAGGAGCGGCAAATCATCATGCTCGGTCACAATATCAACTTGCACAAAAATTATCACGTGAGTCTACAACGGCATTCACTGTGCAACAAAAAAATAAACGTCATGCGTTGTTACAAACTCTTTATCAAGATGCGCTGAAAGCGGGTGTGACGCAAGCAAAACTTCCTCTGGCATTTTTATACGCAATGAGTCAAGATAAATCACAACAAACAGAGGCCTACAACATCGCTCGACAAGAAGCGGATGCAGGTAACTCTCAGGCTTATTTACTTTTAGGCTTGCTCTACGATCGAGGTATTGGTGTTGCCGCTTCCCCTTCAACTGCAATCAATTATTACAAAAAATCTGCTGCGAATCCCGTGACTGATTTTATTTTAGGAACTTATGCCGCTTTGAACAATGATAACGAAGCAGCTCGGGCTCGGTTAACGCTTGCACAAAATTCTGGATTTTCATATGCACCTTTAAATTTGGCCATCATAGAAAAGCAACAAGGTCAGAATTTTTTACCCAGTCTGTTGCAGGCCCGTGATTTAGGAAATAGCCGAGCCAGTCTGTTATTGGCAGACTATTATTTGACCCAAAAGGGTGATGTCAATCAATTATCAGAAGTGCGTTCCATTTATCAACATTTGGCTGATCAAGGTGATGCTGACGGGCAGTTAAAGTTGGGCTATATGTTTGAGCAGGGTTTAGGTGGAGCAATTGACGTACAAGAAGCGGCTCGGTGGTATACCGCGGCTTCAGCACAGGGACACGCCATTGCCCAATTTTGTTTGGGTCGTTTAAGTCAGTTGGGCTGGCTTGGAAAACAGCCTGATTATCAAGAAGCAAAAAAATGGTACGCTTTAGCAATGGACCAGTATAAGCCTGCGGCTGTGGCTCTTGGATTTATTTATGATACCGTTGATGATAATTATAAACAGGCCTTCTTGAATTATGATGTTGCAGCAAAACAGGGAGATATTGTTGGTCAATTTAATTTAGGTTTACTCTATGAAAAAGGCAAGGGCATGCCGGTTCAATTTGATCAGGCAGCAGCACTGTATCGCGCTGCCGCCGAAAAAGGTCATGTACAGTCCATGGTGCAACTCGCAGGTCTTTATTTAGAAGGCTCAATTGGATCACGCGACGTAAAACAAGCTTTGAATTGGTATCAAAAAGCGGCCGATCAGGGGGATCGCGATGCCTTGTATCATCTCGGTGTATTAGCAGAAACGGGTACAGGGTTGCCGATTGATTACACTAAAGCAATTCAATACTATCAGGCTTCTTCGAGTAAAGGGCAGGCACAGGCGAAACTTGCCTTAGCGCGTATGTATCAGTCTGGACAAGGAGTTTCTCGAAATTCTGAAGCTGCAATTCAGTTGTATAAAGAGTTGAGTAGTGTAGGAAATGCATATTCAGCTTATCAATTGGCTACTTTGGCTAATCAGGGCGCACTTGGTGAGCAAAATAAATTACAACAGACCAAACAATGGTTGCAAGTTGCGGCAAATCTTGGCAG